>JAYRWZ010000474.1:0-3651 GCA_041917875.1 Chloroflexota bacterium
ATCGGTGGGGCATAATCGGGCGAGATTATGGCTTGTTTCAGATCCACTACGAAGGTATTGGTCGCATATCGTGCTTGCATAAAACCGGCATAACCATTATCTCGATTGTCCAAGGGAGTGGTGCTGTAAGACATCATGCCTCTTATGGCAAACGGGTCGCTTACACGCCAAAATCCATCTGCCACCCATGCAGTAGCCGTGCCGCCCTGTGTTGTTGCCGCTGCTCCGTCATGTCGTATCATTGCCATAGCACCAACGCGGTTGCCGGAGCCGAAATTTTCACTGTAACGAGCCACACCGAATGTGCTTGCAGGTATATCATTTTGCGCCCTTTGTCGCACGAACATCCCGCCATAGCTGCGTTCTTCTTCTCGGCTGATGATACGCAACCCCGCATCAATAGGCAAAAAAGTGCCATTGTCTGTGAGTCCGATGCGGCGCGAAAAAAATGGCTCAACAACTTCGGGTAAACCAACGGAAAATAAACTTGCCCCTTCGAGAAAAAATTGCCTTCTTTCGGGAAAAAACACGCTAAATCGTCGAAGATTGACCACTTGTCGGTCCACATCGGCTTGAGCAAAGTCGGTATTTACGGTAAAATCAGCGACAATATTGGGTGTGATAGCCCATTTGGCTTCGCCGCCAAATTGCATCGTCGGACCTTGGGTGAATTTGTCCGTGCGCACAGTGGTATAAGGTTGCACGCGCATATTCAGCGAGGGTGTCGGGGGTGTTATGCCATGTAATTCTCCTGCATAGGTCATGCGATAGATGCTATAAGCTCTCGGATAGATAGACCATGCCGTCACTTGATTGATATGGCGAATGATGCGAATAAAATTAATACCCCATACCGTTGAAGAGTCTTTATAGCGCAAACTTGACCACGGGATTTCGATTTCTGCAAACCAGCCCGAGTCGGAAAAAGAAGTTCGCACGCGCCAGACGGCATCCCAGTCATTATCGAACAATAAATCGTCAAATACTTGGGCATCGCGCTGCGCACCAAAAGGAGTGACCAAAAATGCAAGGCAATTACGTTTATCATTGAAGGCATCTACGGTGATACCGAACAGGTCATTCGCCAAGGGGTCGAAATCTCTTTGCATATTGGGAACACGCACCCCGCGACTGTCGGCAGTATCTTTACAAAAAGTACCGATATAGAGAGAATTATCATCAAAAAGCAAGCGCACTTCCGTGTCAAAAGCGGCTTTCTCACCTTGATAGGGTTCTATCTGGCGAAATCCCTTGGCTTGCGAAGCCGATTGCCATATTTTTTCCTGCAATATGCCATCCACCGTAATCGGCTCATCAGTGCGCCGTGCTTGAAGCTGTTGCGCTATGGTCGGTGGTGGGAATATATCTTGACTATACAATAGACCGCAATGAGGCAAAAGGAAGAACAAAGAAAAAAGAAAGAATCGCATAGAAAAAACTAAGTCAATGAAACAATCGCATACGCAATAAAGTTACTCCAAAAATATGGATTGTTATCAGCATTATCTATGAACTTTTTTTTCTTAAAATTTACTGCATCGTGGCAAAGTGGCTGAAATATCCTCATAAAGTTTACTAAGTTTGCAAAGTGTATAAGCACTTTTCGTGCGCCGCACGCTTGAGATAAGCGTATAATTGTTAAGCAAAACAGATTAAAATCTACTCAAAACTCAGCTATGTATCCTACACAACTTTACTCGGGTGATACTATTGGCATACTATCGCCGGCATCACCCCAACGCGATGAAAAAAGATTATATGCAGGAATTCAATATTTGGAAAATCAAGGATTTAGTGTCCAATTAGGTGAGTATGCACTTGCGCGCTATGCCGGATATCTTGCCGGCACTGATGCAGAGCGTGCTTCGGATATTATGACAATGTTTACTAATCCGGATATTAAGGCAATAGTGTGCGCTCGCGGTGGTTATGGAACTCCACGTTTGTTGTCGCTCTTAGATTATGAAGTCATCGCTGCGAATCCGAAAATTTTTGTCGGTTTTTCCGATACAACAGCATTGCAATGTGCATTATATACATATTCCGGTTTGGTGACTTTTTCGGGTGCTATGGCTTCTGTGGATATGCCGGAATTTGACCCTTGGTCGGAGAAAGTATTCTGGCAGGCGCTCATGTCGTCCGAACCTTTGGGAAACTTGCAACAGCCCACACCCATTCAACCTCTTTTTGAAGGTAAAGCTTGCGGCAGATTGATGGGCGGTAATCTTTCGATACTGGCTTCATTGTGCGGCACACCATTTGCCCCTGATTGGCAAGATTGCATCTTGGTTTGTGAAGATGTAGGCGAAGAACCCTATCGTGTGGACAGATTATTCACGCAATTGGCACTTACGGGAGTTTTCGACCAAATAGCGGGTATTGCATTCGGTCAATTTACCGATTCATCCCAAAGACCAACAAGTGTGCCGCAACGTTCAGTGCAAGAAGTTTGCGAAGAGTTTGCTGTCATGGCTCAAAAACCGGCAATTATGAATCTCCAATATGGTCACACATCACAAAAATGGACATTGCCTATTGGTGTTATAGCTGAAATTGACGGAACAAATGGTACGATAAAAATAACAAAAGAAATATAATTTTATGTGTTCAATCAAAAAGAACATGAATGTTATGAAAAAATATGTGTCGTTGTGTGTGATGGTATTGATATTGATGGTGCATAGTGCATTAGCGCAGGAGCTTAGTATTACGCCCAGAGATTTAACAAACCGTCCTTTGAATTTTTCTAATGATGCTTCGGCTGTCGGTTGGAATCCCGCCGCATTAGCATTGGTATCGGAAGAAGTAGATCTGCTTTTTGCTTTACCGGTTGATGAGAAATTTAACCGAAGAGGTCCATTATCGGTTTTTGGTAAATATGATCATTTTGCTTTGGGATATATTGCAGAATATGAAATTGCAAATGCAATTACCACCCCGGGACAATTTTATTTTGGTACGGGTACGGAAATATTTACTGATGTCTATGGCGGAATTTCCGGTAATTGGGTCAATGCACGACCGCTCATTGATAAAAATGAGGATAAATTACGCTACAATATGTCACTTGTTGTAACTCCGTTTCGTGGAGTGATTGCTTCGTATGGAATTTCGACAATGTATTATGGCAATCATGAACAACCGGTACATTCCGTCGGACTGAATTATTCACCGACACCACAAATGACAATTTTAACAACAACACGCTATGCAAAAGATTTTCCCTTTAATGGTAAAGATATGGATATAAATGCCGGATTATCGTATGGTATATATAATAATCGCATAATTACGAGTGCAACATATTCGACATCTATGGAGCGATTATTGCTTGGTGTTGAATTTTGTATAGGTACTTTCTCGGCGGGAATATTCAGTGATCCTAAAACCCCGGGAATTGCTGACGGTATGGCTATTGTACGTATGTCTTCTTTAGACCAATTTAATAATGCACCTGCATTGCGAGGCACGGGTAAATTAGGTGTTTCGCGCGACGCAGAATGTGTCAAAGATGCTTTCAAATGGCAATACCGTGCAGTAAAATCACCCAAAGACTTGATAAATGTTGTTCGATCGGCAGGTAAATCTTATGATGATTTATTGCAGGATTTACAAAAAATATCTCCCAATCCCGATGAATTATTCGACAAA
>JAYRWZ010000475.1:0-3517 GCA_041917875.1 Chloroflexota bacterium
CAAGATCAATCCGATGCGGTGTTTAGCATTGTAGCGCCACAAGCCATAGCCCGTAATATTGATCTGGGACAGGTATTGGTGGGTAGCAGGAAAGATTCTGTGGTTGCTGACGTTGTGCGCAATACAGGCACCTACCCATTTGAGGTAGATAGCATATATTTCCGAGGTGCCGATGCCGGTGCATTCGCGCTTGTCTCTGGCACACCTCGCTATACAGTCCCGTCCGGCACGAACAAGTACGGCGAGTTCCGCTTTGCACCACTGCGCACCGGTGTGCATACAGCACAAATTGTGATTATCACACAAGCCGATACACTCCTGCAAACGATTCGAGGTGAAGGTATTGCTCCTTCATTGGCTGTTGTAAATAATTTGATTGATTTTGGGGTGGTGGATGTAGGTAAAAGCCGTGATAGCGTGCGCGCTGTCACCATTCGCAATAGTGGCACATCGCCGCTGACCATAAACTCCACACGGCACGATACACCCAATGCCGTGGACTTCACCACACTTGCTGGTGGCGGCAGCTTTACACTGCAATCCGGTGATACTGCACGCTTAGACCTGCGCTTCAAACCGAGTGAAGCGGGGCGTACAAGCGGACGCCTGCTTTTTGACTATAATGGTCTTGGTAGTCCGGCAGTAGTACAGCTCTTTGGTGAGGGCATCAAGAAAAATCCGAAAATTCTCAGTACTGCCACGTTATTTGATGATGTGGTGTGCGAAACAGAACGTAAAAGTAATGTTGAAATAAAAAATGAAGGCGGGAGTGATTTAATTATTAGTGAAATAAATATAGCAGGCGCAAATAATCTTGATTTTATCATAAATCAATCACTTCCTATAACAATTATGCCCGATAGTTCTTATTCATTCCCCATCACTTTCCGTCCACAAACATCGGGCAATAAAGTCGCTGAATTAGAAATAAAATCGAATGCCGATCCTGACTCTGTATATAGTATTTTACTCACGGCACTCAAAGAATCCACAGATTGGGGTGTAGATACAACAGTACTAGATTATGGGGATATTCAATTTAATGAGACTCCAGCTTTGGATTTTCAAATAAGAAATAATGGAACCCTAAAAAACCTTTACAGTATCATCTCATCCCTAAATTTATCATTATCAGAAAAAAGTATTGAATTAAATGCCCAAGAGTCAAAAAAGGTAACAGTACAATACTTAGGCAGTGCGTTTCCCGATGAAATTAAAGATTCTGTTGTCGTGCAAGAGAATATCTGCAAGAAAACTCAAACAATTGTATTCTCAGGTACAGTATTTAGCGCATTTGCTTCTTTACAATCTCCAAATAAAAGTGGTTATGCGGGTGAAGAAATAGAAATTCCGATACAATTAACATCACAACAAAATATAGCACAATCAGGTATTACAAGCATTGATATTGACATGACATTTAATCCTACCTTATTATCGCCGATAGGATATACTGTGGAAATCATCAATGATACGCTCGGCAAAATAAGCATGAAGAATATAGCAATTATTGCAGAAAATGGTAGAATATTGCACACACTTCGCTGTAAAGTCGGTCTTGGCAATGCAGAAGACTGTCTATTGGAATTATCGAATCTGACACTTCATGGCGGTAATGCAACCATTAATCTTATCAATGGCAGATTTACTTTGCTTGGAATTTGTGAAGAGGGTGGCACGCGATTAGTAAATCCGGGCAAAGCCACATCATTGATGAGCATTCATCCTAATCCGAGTAAAGGAATTATGAGCGTTGATCTTGAATTAATCGAACAAGGTTTGACAACATTGAGAATATATGATGTTCAAGGTGCGGTGATAGCGGAGCGTGAAATATACGATAGTCTTGGCACAGTACAAAGTGTATTTGACATAACAAAATATGGCGCGGGAATGTACTATATAGAAGTACGCACACCGACGATGATACGCAAAGAAAAAATAGTGATAGAAAAATAATAATGATAGGAAAAATTATGAAAAAAATGATGGTGATACTGTTGTTGCTTCCTTGTCTCTTATATGCACAACAAGAACCGAGAAATCGTTATGGTATTATTGGCGGATATTCCCTTAATACGCATACATCTGATTTTAAAAAATTACCTGATTGTCCCAGTTGCTCACCCGGATATAAAGAAGGGAGCGGAAGCGGATTATATGGCGGCATCATGGTGGATATTCCTTTGTCGGCAGGATTATTTCTTTCCGGCAGATTTGTTTATCAAGATATTAGCGGTACATTGCGTAATACCGAAAAGACAACAATTATTGTACAATCTGTGGCTACGGATGGTGCATTTGAGCATACATTGGAATCCACGCTTGGTATTATTGGTTTTGAGCCGTCAATAGGCATGACATTATTTGATAATTTTCGTGGTAGCATTGGATTTACTGCATCATATCTATTAACAAAAGAGTATGCACAAGCAGAAACTATTGTTCAACCCGCGGATTTTGGTACATTTATCAATCCTGACGGTACTGACAGCCGCTCGCGTCAACGTAATGTTTTTTCCGGCACATTACAAGAAGCAAATACCATGTTGCTATTTGCGCCTGTTGTTTCTTTATCATACCTTATGCCACTCAATAAAGAGGGAACATTTCATTTACAGCCGGAAATTCGTTATTCTTTAGGATTGAGTAATATAGTCAATGATCAATTAGTGAATTCATGGAAAGTACATACTCTTGCTTTTGGTATAGGGCTTTCTTATTCTCCGCTTTCCACACCAACGAAACAAGAAAAATATTTCGAGGACTATAAGATTGATACTGTACGAGTGGAAAAAGAAATTGTCGAAAATACCTATAGTCGCGGTGCTGAAAAACAATCAATCGAAAGAACGGAAAATGATATTGAAATTATGTCAACAAAAATAGTACGTCGTACTGATACCCTTTTTATCAAAAAAAGCTATGCGCTTCAAGGCAGTATTGTTGCTCTTGGGGTTGATGCCGCAGGCAAGGAAGTTCAAAATCCTCAATTCATTATTGAGGAATATATTTCCAATAGATTGGATCCACTCTTGCCGTATATCTTTTTTGATGAAAATTCTGCAACATTGCCCCAACGATACAGCAGACTGAATGCGAATGAAATCTCAACATTCTCCATTAATTCATTGTTCCGTTCAACGACAATGGAATTGTATTATCATGTGTTGAATATTATTGGTAAACGTATGACAGAACAACAGAAAGGTACAATTACAGTTGTAGGGTGCAATGCTGATCAAGGTGCCGAAAAAGGTAATGAATCACTTTCGCAACAAAGAGCAATTGCTGTCAAAGAATATTTAGTAAAAGTATGGAATATTGATGAAAAAAGAATTATTGTTCAATCACGAAATTTGCCACAAAAACCATCAACACCATTAACTGAGCCGGATAAAACAGCAGAAAACAGAAGGGTGGAAATTTATACCGATAATCCAAAAATAACAGAGCCGATATTTATAGAAAAAATTGACAGGAGTGCCAATCCTCCCACGGCTCGATTTAAAATGAC
>JAYRWZ010000476.1:0-2879 GCA_041917875.1 Chloroflexota bacterium
CTCTGTGAGTTTCCGCAATCTGAGTATCTTTTTCTCTGTCAGCAAGAGCTTTGCCGGTTTCACCGATTTTTTCTTGTTCAGCAACACTGACTTTTGCCTCGTTTATCGCTTTTGCGGCCGCTTCTTTGCCCAATGCTTCAATATAGCCGGATTCATCTTTGATGTCTGTGACATTGACATTTATTAATTTGAGACCGATTTTTTTAAGTTCAGAGTCCACATTTTTTGAGATATTATCTAAAAATTTGTCACGATCCGAGTTAATCTCTTCGATAGTCATAGTCGCAATAACCAAGCGTAATTGACCGAACAATATATCTTTTGCTAATTCTTGAATATTTTCCGATGATAGTCCGAGCAAACGTTCAGCGGCTGTATTCATATTTTCTGATTCAGTAGATATCGCGATTGTAAACCGGCACGGTACATCAACGCGGATATTTTGCCGACTGAGTGCATTGGTAAGGTTGGCTTCTATAGATAATGGTTTTAAGTCAAGAAAGGAATAATCCTGTATGACAGGCCATATAAACGCTCCTCCGCCATGAACACATTTTGCAGATGTACCGCCTGTTCTTCCGTAAATGACAAGAATTTTATCGGAAGGGCAGCGTTTGTAACGAGAAATAAGCGCCGTAACAGTAATAAAAAAAACGACGGCTGCAACTGCGATGAGTATTATTGCTTCCATAAGTTGTTAAGTTAAAGGTTCGACAAGAAGAATTGTATGTTCGATATTGATAATTTTTACCGAAGTATTTGTCGGAATAGTGTCATATTCTGTCATTGCATCCAATTCATGAACTGCTCCATTGACACTAATCAACACTTTGCCCTTACCTGATCTTTTTTCAGGAATAGTAAGATATACTTCACCGGTTTTGAAAAGTGTTTGTTCTAACGAAAAAGAATTGTCTTCTGCAAGTTTAAGAATAATTTTTATAATGGCAAAAAAAGAAAATACGAAGAGTGCGCCTATGGCAAATGAAATGCTGATGAGCAGAAAAGAACTTTCAATGATTGAGTGAAATGCAATACCACTCCAACTGAACCCCAAAAGAAAGTTGATCAGATTACGTAATGAAAATAATTGAAATGGTGTGTCATGTGTCTCGATATCCGTAGAATGGCTCAATTCAATGGTATCTGCGTGGAGAAAACCATTGCCCCAAAAAGTCATCACAGATTGGAGCAAGAAAAAAATACTGCTTGGTATTGCTATATACCAAAATGCTTTGAGCAGTGGTTCTAATGAGTCAAAAAATTCCATATTTGTATATCAGATAATATCCAAATGAGTTGAAAATCAAAGAAATTCACGTGTGTAATTATGCGAATTTATTCAAAAAGTTGCATAACTGCCTTTTGTCATCAATGTACACTTGGGATATGTGATTCAAAAATAGCAAATTGTGACAATGTACGAACAAAGAACAATCTGATTCATTGATGAGAGGGATGATACAGAGAGGTTTTTCTGATGGTGAGAGCTAAAAAAAAGACCCTTAGCTCAATGCTAAGGGTCTTTCGATGTACTTTGCGGTTAAAGAGAGACTTTACCTTAGTTTCTTACTCTGACGGAATCGCGTGGTTTACCATCGCGTGGACCGCGTGGACATGGAACTTCTCCGGTTGCTAACCAGTTTGTCCATATTGTGAGTTGTTCAGGTGTTAAAAGACCTTCAATTTGTGCATAAAGTCTTGCTTTGCATGCTTCGAGTGCTGCTCTAAGTGCTTCTTCAGCTGCTTGCATTTGTGCTTTAGCCGCATCTTGAGCCGCTTTCATCTGAGCTGCTGCATCTTCACGTGTCATTGTACCGGCTTTAACTTGTTCGCGAAGAGACTTGCCTAATTCTTGAAGGCGTGCACGCAATGGTTGAGTCGCTGCTTTATGTGCATCTAGTGCTGCTTTAACGCAATCGCGGTGCGCTGCCATTAAAGGTTCAAGTGCCGTTCTTTGTTCTGCTGTCAATTGAAGACAAGGAAGAATGGCACGCAAATCATCACGTTTTACGTCGGGGCGACGACCTTTGCGACTATCGCGCATTGATTCAGTTGCTGCCCATTCAGGAGAATCCGTGGTGATTCCGTTCATAAAAAGTGCCTCGGTGGTAATATTATCAGTTACCACGAATGATGCTTGTTCGTTCGAACCATTATCATTGTTCGATGCAAGCGGAGTTGAGTCATTTGAACAGCCAACAAAACCTAATGTGGCTGCGAAGGCGAATGCAAGAGCGAGATTTGCGAACTTGCCAAAGACTGAGTTTTTCATAATGAAACCTTTGATTGATAAAGTATAAATAATTTTGTTGATTGCTCTTTCAGATTCCGTACCGGTTCCGGCTTCTGTGGATAGTAATACAGCCGGAATAATTTTGTTACAGCAAACTATCATTTTTTTTGTACACTACCTTTCACAGAGCCGCTACGGAAGAAATTCCTACGATCACATATCCTTTTCATACTTACTCAATGAAGCCCAATTCTTTGCCTACATCCGCAAATACTTCAAGAATCCGATCAAGATGTTCATCCTCATGCGAAGCCATATAGCTGGTGCGCATCATACTCATAGTGGGAGGAACTCCGGGTGGAATGAAAGCATTGACAAAAACGCCTTTGTCATATAGTTTGCGCCAGAAGAAAAGTGCTTTTTCCACATCGCCTACTATTACAGGCACTATGCCCGTGCGGCTGTCAATGACAGTGAATCCTAAATCGGTAAACCCTTTGCGCATTTTGTCGGCATTGGCAACAAGTCTGGTGACCAATTCCGGTTGTTCCTCCAGAATCTCAAGTGCAGCCAAAGCTGCTGCGCAAGAAGCAGGGGTTGGACTTGCACTAAATATTAATGCTGGGGAATGATGTTTAAGGAA
>JAYRWZ010000477.1:0-1543 GCA_041917875.1 Chloroflexota bacterium
ATACATACTCCAATGATGACAGGAAAAAAACTTTTTCTCGGATAGAACACATCGCAGTAGCCAATATATCTGCATCGCATTGAAGTGAACGATCACCTCGCTCCATTGTCTGATATATATTTTCAGAAGTTCTATCTGACTTCTCATTACTAATTTCATGATTATTCATAATTTTTTCCATTCATAATTGCGCCCTCGTTGCACCTCTTTCCCCTGATAAAGAGGTACTGTTGTGTCTCATTGCAGTTTATATGCTTAATTGTGAACGAGGGTGATGAAATTTCTATTCTACAATATCTAATAATACGTCTTTGTATAAAGACTCAAAAATATAATCTTTGCAGTCCTCTACCTAAGGCGAATAACAGATAACTCCCCCTTTGTGTTTCAACATAGAGGGAGTTGACCATTAACGATGTATGACAATCTTGGCTTCAACCCGCTCCAGATTGGAACGTAACTCTATTGTATAAATACCATTAGGTAATAAATGAGTATCAACATCTAACGCTTGAACACCTTCATGCAGTTCATAGCTTGAACTTATGAGTGTATTTCCTAGAATATCACGAACACTACATTGTACCATACCGTTTTCATGCAACATATATTGTACAGTGATTTGGTCTTTACCGGGATTTGGATAACACATAATTGCACTTAAAGAGCTTTGTGCTGCAAGAATATTTCCATCGGCTATTTTACTTGTTGATAAATCAGCCGGTGTGAAAAGTAATACGCCTCCGTTGGAACTCTCAAGATTACCATTTGCATTTTCAGCTATCGATATTACTCCATTAATCAAAGTACCCGCATACTTCGTTGAGTGTTTCATACCGCAAAGTATATGCGTAGCGAAAACAGAGCCGGGCAATGCATATTGCGTCGAACTGATTCCGGCAGGCTTAACACCTGTGCCATTATTGAAAAGAACGACATGCTCATCACTTCCCGCTATTCTTGCACCTTTCATGTTACCATTATTTGTCACTATTTCCGTTGTTGTTGGCTGTGCTACATTAGCAGGACCAACTTGCATCGCTGTCATAAAATCTTGAACCAAAGGTTTAGCCGGATCACGTGTTTCTACCCTCCAGTGTTTCGATTTAAACATATAACTTAAATTTGGATCATTTGTCCAATTATCAGGATTAGTGTTCCATAAATAATATTTTGTGTATTGCGGATTTGCCGGAGAAAGAGTTGTTAACCACAAACGTGAATTACCTTTATCTTGACGAAGAGTATTTCCTGAAATAACAGGTTCATTGGCAAAATGCCAACGTAAATGTTTTTCATATGGTCCATTTTGATGATTCGATTGTTTGACTTTTACTTGATCAAAGACAACAAATTTGCCCGCAGAAGGAATATAAACATAATTACGATAAAAATGCTCCAACTGTCTATTTACTGTATCAGCAAGGTATATTGTTGTTTGTAATGTATTATGCCAGCCAATAAAATTATATGCCGAAGATAAGTCACTGCGTAAATAAACATACTCATCAGTCATTTCATTTGTGACGGGACGATCAAAACC
>JAYRWZ010000478.1:0-3682 GCA_041917875.1 Chloroflexota bacterium
GACGGTAAAAAGCCCAGAAAATCTTGCAACTTTTTCGGAAAGCTAAGGAATTTTCCAGGTGTTTTTGGTATATCTTGTAAAGAAACTAACATACTGTTTTTACTCCCTTAATACTGTGGATTTTCGGACAAAGACATATAACCGCCACTATGTATTAAGCGCATAAAATGATGGTAATTTTCATCTTTTGTAAAATACTTCATCACTTTGTCAAAAATTTGCTGATCAGTAAGTTTTGAAAAACGATTTTTTGACCAATTCTTGATATAGCCGTTTTTGTCTATTGTCAGTTGAATATAATCGCCATAGCCGTCGCCGTCAAGGTCGAACCAATCAGGCACATACGCACCTTGCAACCCATACACAGCCATAACAGATGAATTTTTATATTGAAATTCATTATTTATGCTTGGAAATTTCCGTCCTAAGAATGTATGCAAAATATATTGTGCTGCATCAATGACTTTGTAATTGATTTTCGCCTCTTTGCCTTGCTCCCAATTGATAACACGCCCTGTTCTGACATTGATAGTAGGAATCCAAAAATTCTCATAACGGCATGGAATAAGTTTTCCGCCCACATCTTCCACACCGTTCACCGTCGCACTTTCCCAAAAATCTTCATATCTGATTGGTGCAATGATAGTGAAATATAACGTTTTATCAAGATTATTGTTTTCTATAATTTTCTTGATAATATTGCCACGTACCCAATAATGTCGGGGATTGAGATAGTAGTGTGGGTATGCCTCCACGTATGTATTATCGGATAATGTAGCCATTGCCGGCTCATCAAAGAATGTCATTTGCCTGTCACTCAATCCATCATTCAAACTTTGTGGAATGTTTTTCTCAATATCAACTACATCTTTTTTCTTTAATTGCCATGACTCCAAAGAAATAGATTTTTTCTTATTGCTCCATACCACATCATACATATATTGCACTACATCACCATCTTTATTTTTCCCACGATTTGCGGTAATGATATGTTCGATTGTGCCCACCGTACCGGCTTTTGTGTTGGAAAGTAATAAATCGGTGGTGGCAACAACCTGTTCACCAATATCAAAAGCGGATTGTTGCGTCACCAAATATTTGGACTCTTCGGGCTTAATCAAATTTAACATAGCGTTCCACACATCATACGATTCTTTCCAATCGTTTTTATCGGAATGACGGAATGTTACGCCATAGTGATACCCATTGTACCGTTGAAAATTTTTGTCAAGGTTTAAGACTAAATTATACTTTGCAATAAATTCGGGATTTTCGGCTGCCCATGTGAACAACTCTTCTTTAGATTGTGCTTTGATAAAACAAGAGTGTTCATATTGCGTACCCATACGTGTAACGCTAATAGCCGATTTTGAGGGCATATCCCAACCATTGTAAACTGCATTTGTTTTTGAATAGAGAGAATGTTGTTTCGGGGCTTTGTCTAATTCAGCATCAATCATGGCTGCGACGGCACTTTCTCCACCTTGTTCAAGTATATTAGTTTTGGTAGGGTCAAGCACTTCGATTTCACCTTTGACGGCTGCATGAAGTGTTCTAAATTTATTACCAATCAAATTTTTCAACCACCGTTCCACAGGAATCACGGATTGCGATTTATCGGGGTGATCCGTTTTTGCAGACAAGAAATAAACACGGCTACGAGATTTTGTATTAGCCCTTACCACACGTCCAATGCCTTGTATCACATTGATAAAAGACAATGGGGGAGTAACAACAATAATTGTTCTTGGGGCATGACCTATCTGATCATCCAAACTTACACCTGTACCACCGGAAAATATAGTAGCAATCAAAATACGTTTTTTATTTTTTTGAAAATCGTCCACATTTTTTAATGCTTTGTATTTTTCATATTTACCGGAAGTCGTGGCAAGAACGCCGACAGCATCTTCACCATAGCGAAGAGCCAGACGGTTTTTCAAAATACGTATTGAACCTATTTTCTCACTACCATCTTTTCTTTCTTCCGTGTCCACCATTGAAGTAAAAATAATCACACTTCGCCCTTCGGCAATTTCTTTGTCTGTGATGTTAATAACTTCATCTAATTTATACCCTTCGACCAATTGTTGCGACCATTGCAATTCTTTCAAACGATGCACACGACGTATGCCTCGTTTGTCTATAAATGATGCTTCTTCCTTCACTTGTTCCAATTCATCAATGATACTATGCGGTACGGTTATATCTATAAAATTAGCGTCCAAATTCGTGTATTGAATTTCACGTCGCAACATATTGCCTTTGCGTGTCAGATAATCAAATATAGAGCTAAGATAGAAGTTTGCCAATTCCATACCTTCTTCATTTTTGGGAGAAACCCATCGTCCACGTCGTATCACTTGATTTTCACTATTCCGTTCTTCCGGCTTGTAATAAACTCCGACACGTGCCATAATTTGTTGAAAATTATCATCATTTTCAAATAATCCTGCACGTTTCAAATACATGATGTCAAAAGGTCTGTCCGTTGGTGTGGCTGTGGCAAACATAACCCTACTTGCACCCGACGAAATAAAATCAGCATAAAAAGCACGTCCGGCTTGTTTTTCCAAATTGAGCAAAAGATTTTTGACCTTATGTGCTTCATCAAATATTACCAACGATGTTTTATTGGTAATATCACCTAACTTATTTCTGATTGCTTGCGTATATTCATCTTCCGCCAACATTAAAGCCACTTGCGCTCTCTCAACTTTCGGTACAGGCGATTTAAGGTCTAAATTCGATTTGAACAATGTATAATAACGTGCAAAATCATCTTCTATACACTTTGGCATAATTTCGCTGTACCAAACATGAGCATTTTTCCGTATTAACTTTTGTTTCTCTTCGTCCGTTCCTTCGATTTCAACAAATTCTTTGTTAAATGAGGAAAACAAAGTTTTCATTTTGTCGGTATTTTTGTTTTTATAGAGATTTCTTGAACCGACGGCTTTTACTTCTTCCCAAAATGTTTCGTTAATTTTTAGTTGGTCTTGTAATTTTTTCACCTTGTCTTCAATTCGTTTATCATCTATATCAATCCGAGATAAAGCATTGTATGTAAAAATGTTAATGCCATTACGTATTTTCAAAGTGCGTTCATCGCCATAATAGATAGGTGCAAAATTTTTATCGGGTATAATAATTTCTTCATCAGTTTTTTTCACTTTATCGTCGAGAGAATCATACAACCCTCTATAACTATCGGGTCTGGGAACTTCCTCTAATTCACTTTCGGGTATATATTCGGGAACAGGAAAACGCATTTTCTTTCCGTCCTTCATAAATGCCGTGTTAATTACTTTCCGGTCAATAGTAAAAATAACGACAGGTTTTTTCGTCACTTGATAAAAATACAATGCAGCAAATAACATCTGAATAGTTTTACCTGTTCCTGTGCCGTCGGCAAGGAGAAAACCACCGCTATTGCTTAGTGCATCTATTGCTTTGTTCACACCAAACCTTTGATAATCGAAAAGAGTCAATGGTTTTTCAGTTTTTATTTGAGCAACATAATCAGGCACATCAACATTAACAAATTGTGATTGTGCAGTCACCGTAGCCGGAACAACAAAACCTTTGTCTGTATTTTCAACATCAAGTGCAGGTAACTCAATTTCGCCTTTTTTCGGTAAATCCATGTAACCGCTATATTGCGAATTATCCGTACTTGTCA
>JAYRWZ010000479.1:0-3265 GCA_041917875.1 Chloroflexota bacterium
ATCAGTTCCTAAATCAATGTAAAAAAACTATAAGTATCAATATTTTATGAAACACGTTCTATTGCTTATTCTAGTCCTTTTACCCATGTATCTGTCTGCACAACAACCACACACCACAGGCATTGACAGCACAGCCTTGTTCATAAAAAAGATGGACAGTACGCACCGGGCAGATTCAATAAAAAGAGTGGAGTTACTTCGCGAGATTGAAAATTTGAAAGGTTCTGATGTGGTGAAGCAAAAAGAAGCATTGTTGCAAAAACTCAAGCAAACCGAGCAACAAGATTCGTTGCGGAGAGTAGTACAAATACAAAATTTGGAGAAACTCAAGCAATCAGCCAAAGGTTTTGCGGTAGCTCCCTTTGGTGATACTTTGTTTTTTGTTTACACCCGTATCGGAAGTTTTAGTGCGAAAGATCGTGCAACGGCAATCGAATCAAAAATCGAAAAGCTATACGACTTCTATGAATTCTCACCCGACTCGCTATTTGTAAATACGGCAGAAAGCTCATCAGAAATTGTGTACCAGGATATTACGGTGATGAGCATAAATGGACTGGAGGCTTTGTGGCATAACAAGACAACACAAGACCTGGCTATAGAATATCAGAAAATTATACAAGAATCAATCCGCACAGAGCGTAAAGAAAACAGCATTATAAATATAGCGCTCCGTATTGGAGCAATTATCCTGATTCTGGTTGGTATTTATGTAGTAATTGTAATGATCAATAAGTTATTCCGGAAACTAAATCAAAAGGTTACAACTTTGAAAGAATCTGTGTTGAAGGGAATACGATTTAGAGGCTATCAATTTCTGGATAGCGACCGGGAATTACAAGTTGCTCTTTTCTTGATCAATATTATCCGGCTGTTATTTATAGCTCTTGCTTTATATATAGCACTGCCTTTGTTGTTTAGTGTATTTCCGTGGACTCGCGGCATTGCCGAAACACTCATCGGTTGGGTAACCACCCCGCTGAAAAGTGTACTTGGTGGATTTATCAGCTATCTTCCGAACGTATTTACTATTGCAGTCATTGCTGCTATCACTCACTACTTTGTCAGGTTCCTAAAATTTATTGCTGGGGAAATTGAAAATGGAGTGCTTACGTTGCCCGGCTTTTATCCCGATTGGGCAAAACCTACACTCAATATTGTTAAGTTTTTAGTTTATGCCTTTAGCTTCATAATTATATTTCCGTATTTACCGGGTTCTGATTCTCCCATCTTTCAAGGAGTATCTGTTTTTGTTGGCATTCTATTTTCGTTAGGTTCATCATCTGCCATATCAAATGCCGTAGCCGGTTTGGTGATCACCTATATGCGTCCATTTAAAGTTGGCGACAGGATTAAGATTGGTGAGGTAACAGGAGATGTGATGGAGAAAGCATTGCTGGTCACTCGAATCCGCACCATCAAGAATGAAGACATAACCCTTCCTAACTCAGCAATTTTATCTGGCCACACCATTAACTACACTACAACCGCTAAAGAATTGGGCTTAATTCTGCACACTGGAGTTACGATTGGTTACGATGTTCCCTGGAAGCAAGTACATGAATTATTGATACAAGCCGCACTTGCCACCGATGGAATTATGAAAGATGATAAGCATAAGCCTTTTGTACTGCAAACAAGTCTCGATGATTTTTATGTAGCCTATCAGATAAATGCCTATACCGATCAATCGCACAGAATGGCTGCGATATATTCGGGCTTGCATCAAAATATACAGGATAAATTCAACGAGGCAGGTGTCGAAATCCTTTCTCCTCATTATCGTGCAGCACGAGATGGAAATATGACTACCATTCCCGCCAACTACCTGTCAAAGGATTACCAGGCACCCTCATTTAATGTATCGTTGAATAAACCTATTGATTCAAAATAATAATATGGATACCATTTTTGATCAATAAAGCATTCCAGCCTCGGCAAACTTAAATAGTGGCAGATTTTGGACGGTTGTTAATTAATAAGTTTTCGATTTTCATCAAAGTTGATGCAACCCAGAGGCACACGTGCCAAAGCCGCACGACCCAACCGCAATTCAAAGCTTTGGCAAGAGTGCCACCACCGCACCACAGGGACAAAGTAGTAAAAGTTTAGAGTAAACCAGAAATGTATTGCAACGGTTGCCCCGCCCGCGACTTGAGTTTTACAAAATAATTCGGTGGTCATCTTGAAAATAAAACGGTTGACAATTAACGAATGACGGGAAGAAGGGCACAGGCGCTAACAAAATGTTTGCGCAATGGTGCGTTGACGTGTAGCTCAAAGTTTATATCTTCGTTCTACGTTAGGTGTCGTGGACAGGACGCGGCTTCGAAATCGCACCACTGCGCAAACACAACCGTTGGTAGCAATAGGGCCCGGACAAATTTGTGTTTCAAAAAAACGGACGACAAATTTCCAAATAAAGATTTCCCACGTGGACAAGTGAACGGCTCCGCAGTCAACTTGGACTTAGGAAAAATTCAAACGTGGGACAGACTAAAAATGAATACAGCCGACCCTTCGCATTTTTAAGAAGATTGTGCTTCGACTTGCCCAACGCATTTGGCACATACTATAGCCGCGCAAACCCACCGCGACACCAAAGCTATGGTAAGAGCCAAAATCCACACCACCATTAATTCCAGAAGATTACTTGACCCATTTAAAATATATTCATATAATTGACATAAAATTGTCAAGACAATAAAATGTCAATAATTCTTGGAAATAAGTTGAGGTCCCTTAGAGAGAAAATGCAAATCCCTCAAAGACAAGTTGCCGCAGAACTAAAAATTGATAGTGCAACATATTGTAAAATCGAAAAAGGTGACAGGCGCGCAAAAAAAGAACAAGTAATTATTCTATCAAAATTACTTCAGGTGGACAAAAAGGAACTCCTTAGATTTTGGGCAGCTGACAAAGTTTACGATATTATCTCAGATGAAGATGAAGCTACCCAAATTCTTAGTGTAGTCGCTGAAAATATTGTTAGTTACAAACGCAAAAGTGTAAAGGTATGAAGCCATTAGTAAAATACAGGGGAGGAAAATCAAAAGAGATACCTCATTTGATTAAACATATTCCACAATATCATGGACGCTATATTGAACCGTTTTTTGGTGGTGGAGCTTTATTCTTTTATTTAGAACCAAAAAGAGCAATTATAAATGATATTAACTCCAAACTCATTTCATTTTATCTTGGCGTTAAAAATGAATTTGAAACGCTTAAAAAAGAATTGACAGAAGTTGAAAAGATTTACACA
>JAYRWZ010000480.1:0-2030 GCA_041917875.1 Chloroflexota bacterium
CGTATAGTAATATTGCATTTACCATGATAATATATTTCTACATTCAGACTGTCTATTATGCCGGCAGTATTGTTTTCAGGTGGAAACGATGGATTAGGGTGTCCGGGAAGATCATCCTCATTAACCGGGCACATAAAATATCCCGATAAAGTAATGTGTGAGGTATCGCTGAATTTGGGAAGCATTGAACGACGAATAGTTAAAATACTGTCTTTATCAGGTGCAAAGACCAAACGAGTATCCATAAATCCGCCGCGAGAATGATACTGAATATTCGCTGTCTGTGTACCTACTTGTAATATACTGTCGAAGCGGATTTTTTTTATGAATAAGTTTCCACTTGAGTTTTTATATCTGACAGGAATTTTAATGGTAAGGACTGTATCATCGCTACTTGTGGAATCATTATAGAGAGCATCGGCACGATTAAGTGTAATAGAAAAATACCAATGTCTGCCATTGCGGGCTACTTTATCCTTATTATAGACGGCAGTATCTTTTCCACTATAAAAGGGAATACCGCCATTTTTGTATAAATTATTAACCGGTTGTGACAAAATTAAGCGTCCGCCATTGACAGTGGCAGAATCTGTGGTTATTTTATAGGAATAATTCGGCATAACAGTGCCGCCTTCTCTATGCCAAAAGCCAAACACTAAACCATTGGTATCATCGGCAGGGGGACTAAAATTCCAATCAGATCCATTATGTGTTGCCGTGGGTGCGGCTATGCCCGGTGACCAACGATGAGCAACAGAAAAATTATCCCCATTAAGCGCGTATAAATTAAAACTGATATGCATTGTGCCATTATTACGCGGCAGATGCTCTAAAAGTGTATCAAACATTATGTTTTTATAGCTTTCATTATGATACTCAATTTTTTCATTATAAAAACGATGATGAATTCTTTTGGCAAGTGAACGTGTAGGCACCCCCCATTGGCTGCCGAGAGCAAATATATGATCAGTTGAAACGGCAAAGATGGAAGTATCGGCAAAATTGATATTGATAGTTTGTGGAATACCGACATAGGTAAATGTTGTTCCATTTAAACGATTCATCGGTAATGGGTCAAAGAATTGTGCATGAAGTGAAGGGGAAATGAGAAAAAACCCGCAAACAAAAATAAATGTTTTCATAATTATTCTCCAATCATTATGGCACGTTCACGTGAAATAGAACCGTTACTCATTTTGACTACATACATTCCCGCCGAAAGCCCCATCAGGTCAAGAGGAATTTTATGCTCACCTTCGGATACTTCACCGCTGAACAGTTGTTTTATTGTATTACCTTGTATATCATAAAGAGTAAGAGAATAATTTCCTGCTTTTTTGAGAGACACAGGTAAAAGAGTTTTTCTGTCTTTTTGTACAGGATTAGGAATATTTTGATGAAGTTTGAAAGAGTTTAGTTCGGCGATGTCATTTACACCTACTTTCCGCCAATCAAGACCGAGATAAATAGAGAAACAACCATGTCCACTATAAACTAAGTCATTTAATCCATCATTGTTCACATCATGAATAACCTTAAAAAAATCCGCACCACATTCACGCACTGGCATGCGTAGAATCGGTTGTAATTCCTTGTCCGGGAACCCATTAAAAAATACAAACGGAACACCGTTATATGCCCCAAAATACTCATCTTCGTTGTCACCGTCAATACTACCTCCCAAGTAATTAACTAATATAATAGTAGAGTCAAATGTTCTAATCTTGAACAAATTATCGTTTATTATTTTATATATTTCTGTTCTCTTAAAATCTTTAAAATGCAATTCGAATAATATTTTTTTATTTATATTAATTATACTCGAACCTGTTGCATCATAAATAAAAGGATCATTTTTATTTTCTTTCTCTATTTCGATTTTATCTAATTCATCAAGGAATATTTCTGTCGAATCACCTTTGTTGGCTGTGCGAATACCATAAAGATAACACCCTGCTGTATAGTCTTCATTGGCATAAAGAATAAAACGGGGCTTCCCTTCTTCATTAGTGTAACCGCCGATAAATGAC
>JAYRWZ010000481.1:0-5188 GCA_041917875.1 Chloroflexota bacterium
AGTTCAGTTGACGATGAAAAAATTAATGCGGCATGTAAAAGATATGATGTGAATATGCGTTTGGTAAAACCTATTGACAGGAAGCAAATATTTTATGGTCTGTCACGGCTGAAAATTGCCGATCAACATCACAATGATAAGGCAATTCCGGCATCAGCAATTTCGGCATATTCCTCGGAAAACATTGTCATACTTATTGCCGAAGATCAGCCCGTCAATATGTTATTACTGACAACGATTATTCACAACTTGTTACCGAATGTCAAAATTATAGAGGCACAAAACGGCTTAATTGCCATTGAATTATGTAGCCAAGAAAAACCGGCTTTAGTGTTTATGGATATTCAAATGCCGGAAATGAATGGTTACGATGCAGCGAGGGGTATTCGTCAGCTTGATAATGGTGCGAATATACCCATTATTGCTTTAACTGCCGGTGTTGTTAAAGGTGAGCGCGAACGATGCCTTGAGGCGGGTATGAATGATTATATCACAAAACCCGTCGTGCAGCAAACGATTGCCAACACTTTAGCGCATTGGCTACCCAATCATCAACATATAATTATTGAAGAAGGCACTATGGAAAATACAATCAACGATGCTATTGTGCATTTTGATAAGCAAGATTTTATGAAGCGTATGGGTAAACATGCCAATCACATGCTGAAAAAACTTATTCCGGTCACTATAACAAGTCTCGAAGCAGCTTTGGCAGAGGTGCGTGATGAATTACCCGCAAAACGTCCTGAAATACTCTCCGCTTTGGGGCATAAAATGAAAGGAACCGCCTTATCTTTGAGCTTAATTGCTTTGGGCGAATATGCAAAACAATTAGAGTCAGTGAAAATTGACGGAACAGAAAATGCCGACTCACTGCACTCCCTCATGGCGGAGGAATTTGAGCACGTAAAAGTACTGTTGAGTCAGGAACTCTCAACACTTTAAGACTTAGGAACACTTATTGATAGTTGTGTTCCTCGAATAATTACTTTACTCACTATGCAGTAAATCAGACATTACGATTCTATGAAAAAGATACTTGTTATTGAAGACGAAGAGCCGGTACGCATGAACATTGCCGAGCTTTTGGATTTAGAAGGGTTTGCAGTTCTCGAAGCCGAAAATGGTCGTATAGGGCTGAAAATTGCTCAAACAGAGATACCCGACCTCATTATTTCCGATGCCAATATGCCGGAACTTGATGGGTATGGTGTACTGTCCGCCTTACGTCAAAACCCAAAAACGGCTGCCATACCTTTCGTATTTCTCACCGCCAGGGCAGATACGACAGATATGCGTCAGGGGATGCGGCTCGGTGCAGATGACTATCTCACTAAGCCCTTCACTTTGGATGAATTATTGCATACTATCACGACGCGACTTGATCGCCAAGACAGTATTCAACAAACCCTTAACAATAAACTTCAAGATTTGCGTGCCAATATCAGTATGGCTCTGCCACATGAATTGCGCACGCCTCTTATCGGTATACTGGGCTTTTCCAAAGTCATCAAAACGGAATACGATTCTCTCGATCCCGCAGAAATGGGACAAATGGCAGAATATATCTATACATCTGCCGAGCAATTGCATCGCATTATTGAAAATTATCTTCTCTATGTTCAATTAGAAACACTTTCAACTGATGCCGATAAGGTACAGCTTTTACGTCACAGCATCACACCTGATACATATGATATCATCATGACTGCTGTTTTGACCAAGGCTGCTGCCGTTCATAGAAAAAACGATATTCACTGTGAATGTGACGATTGTCCTTTGGCAATTGCCCCTGAACATTTTACGAAAATTCTTCATGAATTAGCCGACAATGCCATAAAATTTTCTGCCACCGATACACCTGTCACCTTAACTTCTTCGTCAGATGACACATTTTACTATCTGCGCATAAGCAATCAGGGCAGGGGAATGACAAACGACGAAATTGAGAATCTTGGGGCATTCATGCAATTTGGTCGGGCTTCGCAAGAACAACAAGGTGCCGGCATGGGTTTGGTCATAGTCAAAAGAATTGTCTCGCTTTATGGCGGAACATTTCTCATCGAAAGTGTTGTCAATGAACTGACCACCGTCACCATTGCTTTGCCGATAGCACATCTGTAAACATCACCAAAGAATGAACGATATATCGGCTTTGCCGCTTTGGAAAAAAAATCTGCGTATTATTTGGGCTGCACAATTCATTGCTATGATTGCCATGAGTGCATGTTTGCCCTTTCTCCCACTTTTTGTACGCTCTCTCGGCATTACTGACTTACAACAAGCACAGCAATGGAGCGGAGTCATCTCTGCCGGACCATTCTTTCTTTCCATTATCTCCGTACCGTTCTGGGGAAGTCTCGGCGACAAATATGGACGCAAGCTTATGATAGTCCGCGCAATAGTGGGGCTGGCGCTTGCAATGGGGCTTATGGGACTTGCCCAAAATGTGTGGCAACTGCTCTTCCTTCGTATGCTCCAAGGTGCCATTAGCGGATTCATTGCCTCAACCTTAGCATTTGTTTCATCTACCACGCCCAAACAGCACTCCGGCTATGCCATTGCCATTCTCCAAAGCTCCGTTTCAGCAGGACCCGTTGTTGGTTCATTTGTCGGTGGCATACTCTCCGATGCCGTCGGCGTGCGTGCGGTCTTTCTTTATGTTGCCATTGCCTGTCTCATCAGTGCTATTATCGTCACTATATTTGTCCACGAAGAAAAAAGCCAACAAGCTGCTAACAAAAACGCCTCTTTAATGAATAACTTGCGGTATGTTGCCACCATGCCCACCTTACGAACTCTCGTTTTGCTCATCTTTCTTGTTCAAAGTTCCATCGTCTTCTTCTCGCCTGTGTTGCCATTTTATATAGAACAATTAGGTGCACCGCACAATCGGCTGTCCACCATCACCGGAATCTTTATAGGCATCGGCGGATTGTTCAGTGTCACCTTCGCATCCTATTGGGGGAAGCGCAGCGACAGAAAAGGATATGGCAAAACAATACGCTTAGCCGCCTTAGTTACCGGCACTGCCACCATATTCCAAGCTTTTGTTCCAGATTACACATGGCTTTTCCCGCTGCGTGCCATAGCAGGCATCTTCACCGCTGCACTTATTCCCACACTCTACGCCGCATTCAGCAAAAACTCACCCGCCGAAAACAGAGCAGGACTCATGGGGATTGCCTCCGGCGCAACGCTCTTCGGTAACTTACTTGCCCCCATGCTCTGCGGATGGATTGCATCCTATTGGGGAACGCACATTGCCCTTATACTCCCCGGCATTCTCATGTACATCGTATGGTATGGCTCCAAAAAAGAAGAACAATATGAGATGAATAGGTAATTGTGATTAGAGATTGTATGTCTTCTAAAATCGAATTTTTGTATGATCAAATGTCATAGTCAAATCCAATGTTGCGATCATCATTACTGCTATTTTAGTAATAATGTTAGTGTTCCTTGCAGAGAAATCTTCTGTAAATCCCATACTGATACGTAGATTTGTTTCTTCATCTACTGGTATTAACCATCCAGCGCCGACTTGGGTATGTTCATGTTGTACGCCGGATGGCATAATAGAATATGATGTATATAGATGCATGGAAAGCCGCTTCTCTTCAAATGGTGTCCAAAGAATTCCCCAAGACAATGCAAACAGTATATTATAATAAGGAATATGTAAGCCAACTCCACCTTCAAGTGCTAATAGCTCATTATAGCGTATTTGTACTCCCGTTCTTATACCATTAAGTGCTCCGATTCCTATAAGTGATCTGAAAGCAAGTGTATTGCTACTGTCTTTTTTTGTTGAATCCTGCGCAAAAGAAATGTGTGTTGTCACACAAACAAAGAGAAGTATTATAATGGATTTCATGATGGGTGTAATGAAAAATGAACAAAATTTACTTTTGTAAGGCATTGATTTTTTCTTTCAACAAATCATTTTCTTTTTTCAATTGAATCATAGAGAGAGTCCGTTCTTCTACTTTTTGTAAGAGTTTTACTTGCATTTCGCCGACATGCCTTTCCAAATAGCGATATGCTTCTTGCACTATATATTGATGTACCCACTCTTGATGAGCATATACTCTTACATTACATAAAAATAGTAATATGATTGTAAAATATATTTTTTTCATTGTAGTACTTTACATAGTAAGTAATATGATTGTTTTTTTATAGACGAATATTAACAGCATCAAAGAGTATCGTGCAATCTAATCCTATAATTAGTGACAATAGCGGCGATTCACGGCCGATTACTCCCGTAGAGATACGAAGATTTGAGCTTTTTCCTATGGATATTGACCATCCCACTCCAACTTGAATAAATGAACGCCATTCATCTGTCGTGCTAAAGCTAAATCTAGAATATGTAGTGTATTGATAAAATGAAAGTCTTTTATCTTCGAATGGTGTCACAATTATTCCATGTGAAGGAAGCCAATAGACATTCTTAAAATCATGAGCAAAAAGTGCATGAAATGAAAGAATAAATAACCCCACACCACCTTCAATAGCAATAATATCATTGTATTGAATTTGTAATCCTCCTCTTGCGCCATTAAGCAGCCCCAGACCGACTAATGGTTTGAATGAAAGAGTTGATGCCGTTTTCAGCGAATCCTGCGCAAAAGAAATGTGTGCTGTCACACAAACAAAGAGAAGTATGAGGATGACTTTCATGATGGGTGTAATAAAAAATAAACAATATTTACTTTTGTAAGGAATTGATTTTTTCTTTCAACATATTATTTTCTTTTTTCAATTGAATCATAGAGAGAGTATGTTCTTCTATTTTGATACAAACCTGATAAATAAAAGCCGCTCAAAAAGCGGCTTTTATAGTATGATTGGAAAAATAACATTTGCTTATTTGCTTTAGCGTTGAATAACAAAAGTTTTGCTTGCTGTGCCTTTTTCCGATTGGACAATAATAATATATGTACCCGCTGCTAATGATTGAGTACTCATGCGTACTTGGTTTTGTAAATTTCCTACCATAGTTTCTGATAACTTTATACCTTCGGGCGAATAAATCATTACTTTGGTGTTAGCACCCTTGTTTTCTAAAGCCACATCAATATAGGAAGAATTCGGATTAGGATAAATAGCCCTAATCGAAGGTGCATCATTCTTGGGTTTCATAGAAATACCCGTGCAATATGGGATAATATAAGCAACG
>JAYRWZ010000482.1:0-7769 GCA_041917875.1 Chloroflexota bacterium
ACAGACGAAACCGTCGTTCGATTAAACCCGGAACAAAACGATATTTTAATCAAGAACACTATCAATTACGCTATGTTAATGAACGTTTATTTGCTTGGATTGATAGTTTTAGAACACTTGTCATCAGATATGAAAAAAAAATCAGTAAACCATCTTGCTTTTTGGCATTTAGCCTGTGCTATTATTCTCTTAAAGAATCTTTAAACAAGTTCTATTTCAAATTTCTTCATAATAATACGAGTAATCAATCCCTTTCATGTACATTTCGCGACTGTGAATATCTTTGGTCAGAGCATTTTGCAAAAGGGTTTTGAGTGTCCCGCTGTCAGTGGTGCTGTGTACCATAGCGTTCATATAGTCCGTTTTGCCAATTTGACTCCAGTCCACACAATATTTCAAGCGTTTTTTCAGTATCAAATCAAGCCAAATTCGCATACTTCTGCCATTACCTTCCATAAAAGGGTGGGCTATATTCATTTCTACATACTTGTCAATAATCTGATCAAAACTATCTTCGGGCATTTGGTTTATGTGTTGTAATGTTTGGTCTATATATTGTGCCATTGCAAAGCGAAAACCACCTTTGGCAATGTTTTTTGTCCTGATTTGTCCGGCAAAATCATATAATCCACCGAAGAGATAGGCATGAATTTGCTGCAATCCGTTGACCGTTCCTACTTCTATACTGTCAATAAACGAACTCTCAAATAATGCGTATGCTTTCGTTTTGCTTTTGCCGTCAATCGTTTCATCACTATAGGTAAACCATTCGATAAAACGGTTTGCCTTCTTGCTTGGAAATTCCTTACCCAAAGCGATTATGCCGTCATAATCAAGTACATCTGTCAAACGCTTTTTCCTATCAGGGGCAGTCAGTTTCATCTGGGTAGTGACACTAACCACTTCGCTGTTTTCTTTCTTGAGTTTAGCTTTGAGGTACTTCCAATAATTTCTGTTTTTAGTATAGTCATCTTGATCATTGAGTACCGCCACAATGTCCAAAACCGAAAACCACCATTGAGCGTTTTTCTCGTCCCATAAAGCACGTACTTCGCGGTCTTCAAAAAAGCGAATCGAAATCTTAGAGTTCATCACCGATTTTTGCTAAATGTTTTGGTATGTGTTTATCCAAATCTTTCGTCAGTATATTCATCGTTGTCTTCCGGACTACCTCACATTGTATGCTCTTCGGCTTCTAATGACACTTGTCTTAGAGCATCCTTTTGTGGATACATCGCTATTATGAACTCTAATATACTTGAAAATTTCTTACGGAGCATCAATTATGTTGTTCTTTGTTGTGGCATGATGTTTCTTGTGTGCTGTTATTGCAATATTTTGACCAAACTACTTTCAATTTCAACAGAACAAGTCAAAGAGGATAGCATATTCACGGAACTTTTTCATCGGGTTCAGCAATTCTACCGCCGCTCATGGCTGCTTTGAATGATCTCTATGCACCGACAGCATGATCAGTGCTTAGATTCTGCACGCCGCAAGCAAAAAATTTCATTTTTCTCGTCACTACGTTAAAAAATGATAACTTTTTTACTATAAATGATAACTTTTTGACGACAAATGATAACTTTTGATAAGAATTACCGCTTATTTCTGAGTCCGTAAGTAGGTATAAAGTAGGTTTTTGGCATACGTTGAGTAATTTTACGGTAAGTTTTGAGTAAGTTTTAGGTAAATTTTAGGTAAGTTTTAGGTAAGTGAAACATAGGTCCAAAACAGAGTTTGTTGAGATCTTGAGCATATATTGGGCAAAAATACAGTAAGTTTTGAGTAGGAATTAGGTGTTTTTGAAGGTTTTTCTGTTTGTTTTAGTGCAATCTGCCTGTTACTGTGCAAAAAAAAATGTACGAAAGAAGTTTTTCTGTGTAGGACACACTCGTCAGAGGCATCAAAATGAGTCTGTTTTTGTAGGTATCATAGTTCACGTTATGTAAAGTTGAGAAAAAATCAGCACTTTCACTGAGATTTTCGTTCCTTAATCCGTAGTTTTTCACCATTATACAATCTGACATATCTGACACTCATAAAAAAGAAGCCTTCCAAGCTCTTACTCATACAGAAATATCGTTCACAGTCATGTAATACTGACTTTGCCTTTGCAAAAGGGCTGTCTTGCGTCAAATATATTCTCGATTGTACTGAAAAACCTAATGTTCTGCAATGCTCTGCACTTTGGCGCAACCGGGCGCAACCGCTCTATGAGAAGAAAATCAAGGATCAGAGTGCTTTGTAGGCAAAAAACATGAACTTATCCGCGGAAATCAAAACATTGCCTTTCATTGACTGTTCATAAGCATAAGTTTTTGCTTCGTGAGCTCATCGTAGGGGTATTGCTGTTCACTTCATGACGGAAACACTACTAAATATCACAATGCGAGTAATGGAACATCACAAAAATCACACAAAAACACTGTTGGAGAAGGTAAAACACCTCATAAATACTTCTAAATGCCTGTTTTTGGGAAGGATGGGGATGATGGAAAACAATATATTGCTGCAAGAAAACACAAACAGATGAAAACAAACGAAAACAAATGAAAGCAAATGAAAGCAAATGAAAGCAATATTAACATTATTCGAGTTGTGAAGCAAAAATTCCGAGATAGAGCACATAAAATAACACCGGCGCAATCCCCAAATCAGAAATATCGCCCTCCTCTCTACTCAAAATCGCTGTTTGCTCGGCTCAAAACAACTTTTTCTCCTCAACATTCATTTTTATATCCGTTTTAATCTGGAACTTGTGCACTCCCCCATCCTTTCCCTATGTGTTCTATAGTTACTCTTCTCTGAGATTAAAAAACTATCAATGATGTAGTGCGTTTATCTCACACTACCATTCTTGGATCGCTTTGTACGCTCATGTTGGAAGACACAGTGCCACTGCACTGAAACTCTCCCCCACTTCCTGTTGTTGTTGTTCCTGTTGTTGCTGTTCCTGTTGTTGCTGTTCCTGTTGTTGCTGTATATTATCGGTATTGTGAGAATCAATCCTTTGCTTACTTTTATTCTTGCCTGCTTTCTACTTTGATTCACGACAAAAACAGTCAATAGATCCTCCTTCTGTGTTTTGTCACAATCAATAAAATACACTCTCTGTGAGAGCTACATGGTTTTGAATACATTAAGAAGGATTATGTATTTTCTTGAGCATAAAATAATTCTCTAAACATGTAAAAATGTTTGCAATAACAGCACATTATCTTGCCTGCTTCCGGTAAATCTCCATCACATGATAAAACTACGCTGATGATGCACTCTCCCCTACTTTACCTTTGAGTATGATTCTCACTTTTGTTGCGACACCACTGTATCAGGTAAATGGCTTTGACTTACAGTATAGCACGTCTATTACCATATCAAGAATGATGTGTAGTGATATAAATACTATTGCAGCACAAGGGGATGCTACCGTGTTTAGTATAGCATCCGTCAAACACACAGAAAGAAAAAGCCACTTTTCTTTCTGTGTGGAGATATACATAACAAGAAAATGACCTTTTATGGAGTATATTGCATTGAGGATGAATCCGAAACAGAAGCAAGCAAAGAAATAATGTCGCGGTTAATATAATAATTGTCTTTTCCTCTCTTTTCCTTTATAAGAACCCCTACATCAACCAATTCAGAGAGATAACGCACCGCTGTTGGACGACTGACCGATAAATCTGCCATAACAAATTCAATCTTCGTGTAAGGATGACGAAAGATATTATTCAACAAATCTTGACTATAAATTTTTGGTCTTTTATCGCGAATCGTGTATTTATGATTCTGCATACTCTGTTTTATACCATGAATAATATCTATGGTCTGACGGGACATCGCTTCCACAGCATCAAGAATAAAGAGAATCCATTCTTGCCACTCCCCTTTTATTCGGACATTCTGCAATAATCTATAATATTCCGCTTTGTGTTGATTGATATATCGGCTGATATAGAGTATCGGTATATCCAACAACTGTTGCTGCACTAAGTACAAAAGATTGATTATGCGCCCTACCCTGCCATTACCATCATAGAAGGGGTGAATACTTTCAAATTGATGATGGATAATAGCCATTTTGATAAGTGGGTCACTATCGTCAATTTTATGGTCATTTATATACTCTTCCAAATTTCTCAAATAATGCACGATTGTATCATAATGTTGCGGCGGGGTGTAAACTATCTCCCCTGTTTGTTGATTTTTTAATTCTGTGCCGGGAAGTTTTCGTAATCCAGAAGTATGGTTTTCAATCAAAGAATGTATTTCGACAATATGGTTTACGGAAAGATACCCTGCTTTTTTTACAATAGCATATCCTGTCTGCAAGGCATGAGCATAATTATGAACCTCTTTTGCGGCTCTATTGGTAAAGTGCAATGTTTGTGCATCTGATCTGTACAGTTCATCGTGAGTGGTAATAATGTTTTCTATTGCTGCACTATCTTTTGCTTCCTGCAATGACAGAGTACTGATGAGAATACTTTGATTCGGTATAGAAACAGCAACCCCTTTCAGCTCAGCCAAAGCACTTCTGGCAAGAGCTGTTTTTCGTAGGACAATCTTGGACTCTATGTCTTGATTGTCAAGAGGAAGCAATGGTAAATCATACATAAGTCTATACTCAACTAATAATTACATACCTAATCAAAAAATAAAAGACATGTCTTTTATTTCTTTTACAAAAGTGCAATGATGTCTTTTAATGCAATAACAAGCTCTCCCCTACCCTTTTGCTCTCCCTTGTTTTTCACACTCTCAAGCAAATCGTTTTTCTTCAAAAAAGCCACTGAGAACACAACAACGGCATCTTGTTGTGAAGCCGCTTGAAAAACTTGTTTTATATCTTTTTGAGAACCTTCTTTTTGAGCATACTGTATATCTTGCTTTAAACGCACAATTTGCTTTTTGACGGCAGCAACACTTTGTCCTGTATCTTGAGCAATCTTCTCTGCGGTCAAAGGTGCTTTTTCAGAAATAAAAGACATGTCTTTTTTTCTTCTCCCTCTTCTCTCGCTATCAATCCATTCATCGAAATCAGGATATAGTTTCCTATAAAGGCTCACCCATTCCGACTGTGATAAATGACGACGGTACAGATTGTCTTTAATAAGAAATCCCGTTTCTTGCTCATGAGTAAGGTCATCTTCCACATATTGAACAGGTACTTGTTTTAACCCAATGTTTTTAGCAATATGCAATCTATTATGACCGGATAATAGTGTTCCATCTCTTTTCGCAATAAGAGGCACAAGAACCCCCCGCTCTTTGATGTCTGTTTCTAATGTAGAGAAATACTGCTCATTCTCTTTTTTAAACAATGCTGAGTTTATAGGGTTTTCTCTTAATGTGTCTATTTCAACATAACGTACTTGTGATAGTTTGATGCCCGTAATCTCATTCTTTTGCGGTTTTGCAATGAGAATATCAAGTCCTAATCGTGATTTTTTACTCATAGTAGATTCCTTTTTATACATTCTTTTGCTAAAGATTTATAATCAATTGCTCCTCTGCTTGCCGGTTCATAATCAAAAATATGTTTGCCGTCAGCACTTGCATCTGACAAAGAAGAGTTAACCCTTATGACAGTTGAGAACATATCATCCCCATAGTTTTCACGCGCTTTTTCAAGTGCATCACCGTGCAAAGCTCTTCGTTTGTCATACATAGTTGCAACGATACCCGCAAATATCAACTTTTCATTGAGATTGTCGCGTACAACATCAACCACCTCCGTCAATATGCGGGATAAGCCATGCAAAGCAAAAAACTCTGTCTGCATGGCAATGATAAAAGCATCACTCGCCGTCAAAGCATTAAATGTCAATAGCCCTAAAGCAGGCGGACAATCAATCAAGATAACGTCATAGTCATCACTTACCGTTTTGATCGCTTTTTTCACCGCCATTTCACGAGCAGGACGATTCACCAAACTTATCTCCACACCGGATAAATCCAATTTTGATGGAATTAAATCGAAGGTAGGGAAGTGGAGTATCGCTTCTCTCATAGGTAACGATGAGTACAATACCTCAAAGATTGAGTTTTCCGGCTCTGTAAACACTCCGCAGTGCGTAGTAAGATTCGCCTGACCGTCTAAGTCTATTAAGAGTACTTTCTTCTTATGAAACAAAGAGAGTGCAGCTCCAAGATTGATGGCTGTTGTTGTCTTACCAACGCCACCTTTGTGATTAATGATAGAAATAATTTTACTCATTGTTATACTCCGCTGCATTGTCATCAAAGAACTCTTCAATAAGTTGATTGATTTTTTGATTGTAAATTGGTAATAAAGGTTTTCTCAGTTCAATGTACTCTTCCTTATCAGTCAAAAAATATAATCGGAAAAAGCGAGGCATACTCTCAATCGCAAGTTCCTCTATTTTTGCCCTGTCTTCTTGATTTAAAAGAATATATCTTTCGTCTATTTGCACGGTCGGGACTTCATTTACCTGAGGTGTAACCATTTCTTGCTGTGGAACAGCAATATACCTTTGAGGAAGAGGGGAGGGGAGCAGTTGAGTCATTGCTGGGTCGGAAACTATCACGGATTCTTTGTTACGAATCAAGAGTTTTATAGCGACCACGCGGCGTTTTTCTCTCTTGAATACCGGTTCTATAATAAAGTCAGAGTAGTTTATAATCTCCTCTATCGGGTCATAAATCACTCGTTTACTTAATCTCTTAAACTCAAGATATTCATCAGGTTCAATTCCCATCAACTCTCTAAACTGTTCAATGGTAATAAATGGCGTTTCGCCTTCATGACGCTTCACATCATAATAATCCACACATAGTTCATACAAAGCTAAAGCATATTTACTGCTAAACCTGTTTTGTAAACTGAAACTTATGCGAGCATACATAGCAGGATTAAACAATTTCTGCCGTAAAACAGGGCTATACGAATAGTACACAACCGATTTTTTGATTGTTGCAGACGACAAAAGGGAAGTAGCAGCCCATTCATTATCGTCTTTGCGTAAAATATTCCACGAAACAACTGTACCTATTAATGTTTCCAATGAAGATTTCAGATAGTCATAGTTATTACTTGTAAAGTTTAGCAAATGAACAAGTTCTTTCACAGGAATAGCGTGGATTTCTCTCTCCATCAATGAGTCATAAGCATGAGCCAAGAGACAATTCCATACCTTTCGTTCAAGTAATGAAATCGTATTGGAAGAATGAATAGCGGCACTGGATTTGACTACTTCCTTTTTTCGTGTTACCAAAGCATGCTTCTCAGCCACAACACTTTTACCATCATCTTTGATACGTTTCTTAGCCATATAGATACAGAAAGTCTAAAAAATAATATGCAATATACTAAAAACTACATTGTAATCAATATTTTGTAGTCTTTATGAAGCAAAAAGGAGAAATTTTCCCATAAATGTAGTCTTTTCATCGAAACGGCAGCTTTTTTCCCATAAACGTAGTCTTTATGGAGCAAATGAGCACTTTTTTTCCCATAAACGTAGTCTTTTGGGGTAAAAATTGTTCCTTTGAACAACTTCCCATAAACGTAGTCTTTTGCTAAAACAGTGCAAACTCAATTTCCCATAAACGTAGTCCTTACTTCCCATAAACGTAGTCCTTACTTCCCATAAACGTAGTCCTTACTTCCCATAAACGTAGTCCTTACTTCCCATAAACGTAGTCCTTACACTTCGAGGTGCTCTTGTAAAGTGTTGTTAAATAATGACTTATGGAGTCGTTTTTTCGCTTTAAAACTATTAAAAGTTTAAAACATTAAAACT
>JAYRWZ010000483.1:0-7347 GCA_041917875.1 Chloroflexota bacterium
ATCGAAATGGTATGCTTCTGAAAATGTTTCTATTTTGGCAGATGCACGCTTATTTTACTCTAAGAGCCGTGGAAAATTTACCGAATCCTTTTTTGGACAAGTTGCCCAAAATGAAGGCGCGGTTACCCAAAATGAACAGTCAGCAACGATGTCCACAGAATGGTCACATGGCAAGGCACGGTTAACGGCTCAACTATATGGCTCTGCTTATACAGAACGTTATGAATTTGATACTGTTCAAGGAAATAATGAACAAACTGACGATTTATTGCGTCGCATTGCACGCGGTTATGTGCAATATGATGTGTTGTGGAATCTTAAAAATAGATTTACCTTTGGTGCAGAATATCATGTTGATGATATCGGCGGCGCACGGTATCCCGACAAACCATTCTTTTCAACATTTTCGGGATTTATGCAATGGGAGGGGAATCCTGTTGATTGGATATCATATTCTTTGAGCTCACGGTATGTGAAAAATAGTGCTTTTGAAAACCCTAATGTAAGTGATAGCATATTGTTACACTTGTTATGGTTGACGAATCCAAAATTCGCTGTAAATGTCAAAATTGGTGATGATATTCGTATTCGTGCAAGTATCGGTACCGGCTTCAAGGTTCCCGATTTTCGTCAATTATATGTTCAATTTACCAATAATTTAAATCAAGCTGGTTATCAGTTGATCGGAGCTCGCAGAATAGGTAACAATTTACGACCGGAGCGCTCTGTATCCTATGAAACAGGTATAAGTTGGGATAGAAATTATGTCAATATCTGGGATAATTCCATCGTGACTTTTGGTTTTGATATACAGTATTTTCGTAACGATTTAACGGATTTGATTGATTTTGTTCAAGTTGGAAATTCCGGAGACCAAGCCGTATATTCTTATCGAAATATAAAAAGAGCAAGAACTCAAGGAATTGAATCTAATATAAAATCGGGGTTGTTTTTGTCTGATAATAAAAATATAACATTTTCAGCAGGATATCAATATCTTGTAGCCGATGATTTGGACATAATGGAGATCTTTGAAAAACGATTAACATATTTATCAACAAATGGTCAAGAAATCCGGCTTAATCCGAAAGAATATGGTGGCTTGTGGTTTCGTTCTGCCCACAGTGGTGTTGTGCGGCTGCAATACACGAAAGGCACAGATATCACCGATGGTTGGAGTGCTAATATACGCGCACAATTTATCGGGCGTTTTGGTGACCAGCAAAAGAATGTGAACGGAGCTTTCCCATTTGCTCTTGAGGGGGCATCAAGTTCCATTGCCGTTTTAGATAATGAAAATGAATATGCTCAAGGATATACACTTTTGAATACCAGTGCATATTACCGTTTTGTGTTCGAGAATACGTGGCTGAGTTCACTTACGCTTTCGGCAGGTATGAACAATATACTCAATGCAATGGATTTAGTATCAGTGCCCGGACTTGTGGGGCGTCAACTATTTGCTAATGTAACGGTGAAGTTCTAACAGAATTGGGGATTAGAATATAGGTGTTGTTTTGGAATGACGGTTGTGTATTGCAAAAATCGCTTATCACGCCACGGATACATAAAGGATTGAAGTGCATTGAGAGCATGATTGTAATGCCAAGATTCCCAAACTTGTCGTAATCAATCAATACTATGGCAAACAATGAAATACGGTGTTTTTATATCCAAAAAAAACGTAAACCTTTCAAAAAAAAAATCTGCAATACTGTGTGATAAATTTGTATAACTAAACAAAACACCGTATTTTTGCCGTCCTCAAATGAAATGCACCGTTCGTCTAGCGGTTAGGACACCGCCCTTTCACGGCGGCAGCACGGGTTCGATTCCCGTACGGTGTACAGTTAAGAAGCCCCTCCGTCCATGACGGGTGGGCTGTTTTTTTATATATCCTTGCATTATTTTTTGTCGAGTATGCCGGAGAAAGCCCCAAAAAAGAAAACGAAGATTCTTCTGATAGTACTTATGCTCCTAGTTGTCGGAATCATTTCCGTTCTGGGATGGTTATATTCGGATTCTTTGTTTACAACTTCGGAAACATCACACATTGAATACTCCCAAGCATACGAAGATGTTGTAAAATCGGATTCTACGGATGCTGCTTTGCAAGAGAAACAGCTCGAAGAAGTACAACCTATTGACGTAGATATGCAATCGGAAGACGATTTCATAGCGGTTAATGATTCCCTGTCACCAAAGGATTCTGCGAACGTTTCTACAGTGTCATCCTCACGCAGGGGGGAACCGGCTGCATCCATAGCAACGGATATGTCGAGTCCTTTGTCAATGAGAGGTAAAAGAATCAATATTGCCGTTATTGGTGTGGACGCTCGATTAGGTACGAATACCCGCCATGCCGATGCGAATCATCTTATCTCAATTTTACCGGATAGCGGTATTATTCAAATTTTTTCTGTGCCCCGAGACACGCCCGCCGAAGCTAATATGCCTGATACGAGCGGACAAAATAAATTAACGATAGTTTATGCAAACCGAGGTGTTAAATCATATCTGAAGGAATTGGGGCGTATTACTGGTGTAGGAGAAATACCGTATTATATGGAAGTTGGTTTTTCGCAAGCTATGGGAATAATTGAAATGCTTGGTTTCAAAGACAGTAAAGCTACGCTGCAGGTGCTGCGTTCTCGTAAAGGGCTGGGCGGTGATGATTATCAGCGCTGCTATAACCAAGGACAATTTATACGGCAGTCAATTATCTCCCATTTTCGACGCTTTGACGGGGTTATGGGGGATGTTCTTTTACGTGGCGGCTTAAAATTTACCAATACGAATATCTCGCCGGCAATAGCTTCGTCCATAATTGATGAGTTGAAAAAAGTAAACTTCCCCCGTTCCGGAAATGCTGTTAGCGTGCATGTGCGCCCTCGTATGAAAATGAAATTTAAGGTCTATGATTTCACAAACCCGGAAACATTTTCCCGCTTAAAAGACAAAATAGAGCACTTTAATAAATGGAATAAAGATGGCAATGGTTTGGATGCCGGTGCTGAGCAAAGAAAAATAGTAAGCCGTCTTACGGAAATCATCCATAAAGCCCAAAAAGATACATTGACTCGTCCGACACAGGTTGTGAGGTCTCTTTCTCGTTTATTTGAACAAAGAGCGTGGATGCAAGTGTCCGATCCGGTCACAAGAGAAAGCATTCGAGATAATTTTGCAACGTTGCTTATTGCTGCCTACACAAGACAAAAAAAATATTCTCAAGCCCAAGAAGTACGTAATACTTTAGAGTTAGAGAAAAAATTATTTGAAGCAGTCAAACAAAAATAAGAATTGCTTGAGATATTTCAAGCAATTCTTATTTTTAGATTAATTGTATGAACAAATTTGAATTATTTGTTTTCTAATGTAATCACAGGTAATATCATTTCTTCCATCGAAATACCACCATGTTGTATGCTGTCCCGATAACGCTGTGCATAATGATTGTAATCGGTCGGATACACATAATAGATATCTTCTTTGGCGATAATATAATTGGTTGAAAGCCCTGTGTTGGGCAACTTGTATTCTTCCGGCGATTTTATATGTAATGTTGATTTTCCGTCCGCTTTGACATTACGACCATATTTAAAGCGCAGACATGTGCTTGTTTCTCGGTCGCCAAATGCTTTAACGGGGTGCATACAACGCACAGAGCCGTGATCGGTTGTTATGACAATACTTATATCTTTCACTTCCGATAATGTTCGTAATATGCCGAATAAACTTGAGTGTTGAAACCATGATTTTGTCAGAGAGCGATACGCAGATTCATCGGGCGCGATTTCTTTAAGAATTGCATAATCGGAGCGCGAATGAGCAATCATGTCCACAGCATTGAAAACAATAGCCGTAAGGTCATTTTGGGCATAACGCAATATTTGATTCTCTATTTTTTTACCAAAATCCGTGTCTATGACTTTGATGTACTGCACATCGTTTTTTAATGGAATCCTTCTCCTTTTTACCCATTGTTGCAATAATTCTTTTTCATGCGCATTTTGACTATGTTCGCCGGCAGCAAGATCGGGAGAATATTGCGGATAGTGTTTGAAAAATTCCGATGGAAACAGTCCGGCAAATATTGAATTACGTGCAAATGGCGTGGCTGTGGGTATAATCGAATTGTAGTATTCTTTTTGCACGGAAAAATATGGTCGAATTAATTCTTCCATCATTAACCATTGATCCAGACGCATGCAATCAACCACAATAAAAAATGTCTTTTTCCCCGCCTGTAATTTAGGTTGCAAGTATGTGTCAAGTATGTGAGGCGATAATTTGGGCGAAGACGCATCCGGAGAGGCAATCCACCCACGATAATTATCTTCAATAAATCTGCCGAAAGCAGCATTACATTCGCGCCATTGGTCTTGTAAGGTCTGAGAAAAACCAAGTTCGGGGTGCTTATCTAAATCAAGGCTGAAATGTACCAATTTCGTGTAGATATCAAGCCAGTCATTCCATTCTAAATAGCCGAATAAACGACGGGAAATATCCGTAAAACCCTGTAAATAATCTTGGGTGAATTTTTCTTTGGTGATTCTGCGTGACTCAAGGAATTTTTTACAGGCAGCCAGAATTTGTGCAGGATTGACGGGTTTCGTTAAATAATCGTCAATTTTTTTGCCGATTGCTTCTTCCATCACTGATTCGGCTTCATTTTTGGTGACCATGACAACAGGTATATCGGGGTCTATTTCTTTCAGCAATGGCAAGGTATCCAAGCCGCTCATTCCCACCATTGATTCGTCAAGAAAATACAAATCATGGCGTTCACTGCGAGCAATCTCAAGGGCATCATCGCCATTCGATGCCGTGTTTACTTCATAACCGCGCTGCGTAAGAAGTATAATATGAGGGCGCAGTAAATCAATTTCATCATCAATCCAGAGGATTTTGCCTTTTGTTTGTTCCATACTGTACTTTCTGTAAATTAGAGTAATTCATACCGATAATCGGTTGAGGACAATGTCAATGCGGGAACAATATCTATAGATGAATTCTCTGAAAGTTTAGGAGTAGTTTTTTTGAGTGACGTTTTAGATTATTTTTCGTGTAAGAAAAAAAAAGCCGCCGTACTCTGATGAATACGGCGGCAGAAAAAAATATGTTCTTTTTGGTATTAATGCATGATAGAAACAGCTTTTGTAAGTGTTTGACCTTCAAGCGTTAAAGAAACATAATAGACACCGGGAACAAATTGTGAAGTACTCACATTGCGCGCATGTGTACCCGCTTCTAAGTAGCTGTCGAACAATGTTGCTACTGTACGACCAAGTGCATCGGAAACAGTAATGGTTGCATTGCCTGATTTTTGTGTTGCGAAACTGAAACTGAAATTATCGCCGGCAGGATTTGGTGTCGGAGCCGATAATGAGAAATTTGATGTGGAAACAGTTTCATTGTCATTGACCGAATTAATGGTTAGATTTACCATTGCAAATTTTACGTCTTGCGATGCTGAAACAATACAGCCGCGAGCTGAAGTTGGAAATTGTGTTCTTCCCGAACCGAAAAGATTGTTCGTACCGGTTGTCACAGTATGAAGAGTAAGAAGGGGAACTTTATCTAAAGAAGCAATAACGGGAGGAATTTTTGTTCCTTTGTCGAAACGGTCATCATCTGTTATATTTACTGCATTTTCCCAAACTGTACTATTACCTTTGCGTTTTGTCATATAGACATCTGTATTATACATAAATCGTACCGTATCATCAACTGTAATAAATTGTCCTTGTTGTTGTACAGAACGAGCGGTATAGATTGGATTATTGAAAGTAATACGACGAGAAAAATTATTATTAACCCATTTGAGCACAACATCGCTGCCGTCCACAGTTCTCGCTGCTTGAATTTCAAAGGCAAGATCACTTTCATCATATTGAGCCCATGGCTCGGAATTTCCTCTTTCCTGTGTGAGTGCATCCCAAAAACTTGCAGTCACTGGTGCAATAACCGGATGATCGGTTAAGTTATCATTAATAGTCGCAACTTTACGGAGAGTCCATGTTCCTTTGTTATAAGCCGCTTCCACGAGGTCAACACCGGTAATCACAGTATTGTCATCTAAAGCCATTATGAAAAAGAAAGAAGTTTGATCATTGCCTGTTGCCACTGCACCGTTTTGATTGTAGTGATAACGGAAGGAAGCGTTTGCAGCACCTTGAGCATTCGCATATTCCTGATAAAGTTCAACCGGAAATTTTTGGAAATCTGACCAAGTTTTTCCGCCATCCGTTGATTTAGAAAATGCCGGTTTACGATTGCCAAAATCAGGATCATCTGCAAAGACATTAAATATCCAAGAGTAAAGATTACCGTCAGGATCGGAACAACTTACCATAGGGCTGCTATAATTACCATCAAGAGTTGCTCCCGGTGGTAAATAAAATATATCAGGCACCGGTGACCATTTTGCAGGGACGGATTTCACAGTAAAGTCGCCGGCTCCATTGCCATATACCCACACGCCGTGCTGACCTGCTTGCACAGTAGCAGGATCACCTGCGTCAAGTGTACCTGACCAAAGAATTCCGCCACCTTTGTCATCATCGAAATTGGTTAATTTACCTGAAAAAGTATAAGCATAACCGCTTCCATTATCAGGACTTCCCATCTCTTCAATAAGAGGATCTTCGCCGGCAATTAAGACTGCTGCTGTGCTGGAACGTCCATTTTGGTAACTTCCCGAACCATTATTATCATAGTTTGCCCCACATGCAATCACTACCATTTTGGTTAAATCGGTTTTTTCAGCATCAGGATTGGAAATTGCCACTTGCGGCATGAGTACGATACGGTTTTGATTGGAAGGAATAAGCACGCGAGGTGTCCATGTTGAGCCATTGTTGGTGCTTATACGAAGTGTCATGTCTCCGCCCGATTGTGTAAGAGAGGAAGCAGCCAATGCCATGATGCCTGAAGTTGGATCATACGCTAAGGGGTTGCTAGGCTGGAAATACGAGAAGAAAGATGTATTGAACGATGATGTCAAGATGGTGCGATAGCTTAAAGCTTGCGGGTTCTCATCTTTACTTACATCTGATTGTACGGTCTCATTGGTGACCGATACTGATGACGGTAAAATCTGTTTTTTTTGCGGCAAAGCAACTTTTGGATTGGGAACACCGGCTTGCGCACCCGTGTATGCCACAGCAGCAAGAGCCAATGAAGTAACTAACTTTTTCATAGTTATACTACCTTTTTGATAATTAAATAAAATTTTTGTTAAAGTAACAATCTTGCAAATTTACATACATATTTTTTTTTATGATACACTTGAACTAAAAAAAGCCGAATTTAGGGTTCATCAATCTAAGCTTATGGCATTAGCTG
>JAYRWZ010000484.1:0-17633 GCA_041917875.1 Chloroflexota bacterium
ACAATGGTAATATAACAATCAATATTGCTAATGTAACTATTGAAAATGCACCGCCGGATTTGCAAATAGTTCCCAATGCACCAACAATATTACCCACACAATTATTGCCCGGTCAGGAAATTGCATTTTCGATTATTTTTACACCTTCGAGCGTTTATACCGAACAAAGGAATATTCGTGTCGAATATGGTTTATCATCATGCAATGAAATAAAGTTAGTATCCTTAAAAGTAGAAAGTATTCCAACTATCAGGACATTCATATACTTACCCAAGGATACCACACTCAATCCTCGAACGGTCGAATATTCTATACCTGTGACAATGCGTATTACTCCGCTCAACAGTGAATTAACCAATGTATCGTTCAGCGCGGAAATACTCATTGATGAACGAATATTTTTACCGAAAAGAGTGACAAAAGGTACGATGAAAATTATTCCGCCCGATAAATCGAAATCACGTCGCAATCAGTTGATCATCGCCGGCGAAGGTATTACCGTTTCAAATACATCACCGCTCGTCACCGAAATTATTGGTGATGCTATTTTGGGGAGCATAGAACGTGATTCCATTGTATGGGGTGGGGCTGGATTTCGTTGGACACGAGGTACTGCTGCAAGAGTGGATTCTACGTTGTCGGGTTTATTGTCGCTCGCCATTTGCGAAGAAGGCGGAAAACGTTTATTGTATGATTCTATATTTCTTACGCAGGGAATAATGATTCTACCAAATCCACCGGTGGGTCAATTGGTTGCAATAGAAGTCTCTGATGCGGAATTAGGTGCATATTCACTTGAGATATATTCTGTCAATGGTGAAAAAATATATACGCAACAATGGGAAAATTCACAGGTACATACTTCAAGAAAATCAATAGAGGTTCCATTAAGCCGTGTTGAAAACGGATATTATACAATAGTTTATCGTAAGCCGTCGGGTTTTGAATACTCGTCATTTCTTCATTATCGTTAATACTTTATTCACATATTACAAAAGGTTTTTTCATGGCATTACAATCACGCCAAGCACAAAAAAACACAAAATCGTCGAGTGGCTTTATTCCGGAAAAATATCGGGATTTGGCGTATATTCTCGGGCTTATTGTCGCAATTATTATATTTTTATCACCGGTTTTATTTTCCGGTGGCAGTTTCGGCTCATCCGATAATGTTGCCTCAAAAAGTTTTACACCCTATCTGGAGAAAGCAAAACAAAACGGGGATTTTGCGCATTGGAATCCTCATATCTTCAGTGGTTTGCCCAGTTTCTCAGCACTATTGACAACAGGAGACCGATGGTATGATCTTATGAGTAAAGTGTTCTTTACCATTAATCGGGGTTTTGCTGATTCTTTTGGCGGCGATGTTATGCGTATAGCATTTTTCTATATGGTTTTTGCTGCGGGTATGTATTTGTTTATGCGCACAAAAAATATGGAAAGGTATATTTCATTTTTTACCGCATTTGCTGCTACTTTTTCAACATGGATTATTATTTGGATTGTTATTGGACACAATACTAAACCAATTGCATTATCAATGTTCCCGTATATTTTAATGTGTCTTGAAAAATTACGATCTAAATTCAGTCTTTTATACTCTGCTCTTCTTATAGTTGCTGTGCATATACTTTCCGAATCAACTCACGTGCAAATGATGTTCTATGGTGTCTGTACCTTTGGAATTTATCTTTTGTTTGAATTGGTCAGTCGGATTATTTCCAAAGATGAGCCATTGGGTGTGATGAGAAGTGCGGGTATTTTAGCTGTTGCCGGAGCAATTGCATTTGGTATGTCGGCTGATCGCTATTTGAGTGTGATGGAATATAAACCGTATTCTACTCGCGGCACTGCACCCATAGAACAAACAAAAGGAAAACAACAAAATGAAGAAGGCGGTTTTGATTATGATTATTGTACCAATTGGTCATTCAGCCCCGAAGAGACAATTACTTTTTTTGTACCTAATTATTTTGGCTATGGCAAAATGCAATTGAAAAAAAGCGGTATTTCAAAAGCGCCGTTCGAACAAACATATTGGGGGCAAATGCCGTTTACGGATGCGGCAAATTATATGGGGATTTTTGTCCTTGGATTTGCATTTATCGGAATTGCAATGTACAGAAAAGATGCCTTAGTGCAAGCATTGACTGTACTGTCGGTGTTTTCGGTATTTCTTTCGTATGGAAAAAATTTCCCCGTATTATATGATTTGTTCTTTTATTATGTTCCCGGATTTAACAATTTCCGTGCTCCGCAAATGGCATTGGTGATGATTCAATTCGCGGTGCCAATACTTGCAGGATATGGTCTGAAAGCAATTAATGATTGGCGCACTAATGCACAACCTTCAACAAAAAGAGGGCTTACAATATTTCTTGCGGTTTCCGGAGCATTCTTCCTCCTTAGCTTGATAATGCCGTCAATGGTCGAGTCATCGTATAAAATGGCTGTTGAAGAATCGAAAAAGATAGCTCCCGAAAATATCCGTGCAATTTACGATGCAATGGCGAGTGATTGGATGCAAACAGGATTTGTGATGCTTGGTGCTGCTGTTCTTGTATGGCTTTATGTTGCAGGACGATTACCCAAAGGTGTATTTATCACTGCAATTATTGTCCTCTTAGTCATTGACTTATGGCGTGTTGATTATCGGGGCTTTGAATACAAAACCGGAAAATTAGAGTCAGTCGAATTGCGTAAGCCGGAATTTGTGTCTTATCTCGAACAAGATAAATCACTGTACAGGGTCGCTGATTTTTCCTATCTGCAAATGGGTATGACAAATATCCCTGCTTATTTTCTTTTACAAAATGTTCATGGCTATCATTCCGCTAAAATGCGTGTATATCAAGATTTACTTGATGTAGCAGGAAATAGCGGCGGAAGCGCAATAGCAAATATGTTCGTACTGAATATGCTTAATGCAAAATATATTGTTGCACCAGATCAATATTTCCCCGGTATTGAGCTGGTACATCAATCAAATATTGAACTCGAAAACGGCATGGGCATGCCCTCAATGGTATTTAAAAACCCACAAGTTCTGCCCCGTGCATTTTTTGTGAAATCAACGAAAGTCGCATCGAAAATTGATATTCTGCATCATTTGCGTGATGGTGATTTTAATCCCCGTGAAGTAGCGTTTACTGAAGAGCAAATTCCGGTTGCCACAGATACCAATATTGCCGATGCAAAAGCTGAGATTGCACAATTTGAAAACCATAAGATTGTGATTAATACCGAAAATTCGGGAAATAATCTTTTATTCCTCAGCGAAATACATTATCCCGTTGCTTGGAAAGCATTCATTGACGGTAAAGAAACGCCGGTTTACAAAACAAATTTTGCATTCCGCTCCGTTATTGTTCCTGCGGGTAAACACACGGTAGAGTTTCGTTATCGTTCCGAAAATTTCGAAATGGGTAAAACAGTCAGCCTGTCATTAAATATTGGTGTATTGCTGTTACTTGCGTTTGGTGTTTTTATTGAAGTTCGTAAGCCCAAAGCAATAGCATAATGACGACACAGTAAAAAAAGTCCCTTTCCAAAATTTGGAAAGGGACTTTTTTTCATGAACAAAAAAATTATTGTTGTTCAAGTAATTGTAAGATTTGTACTGCATTTGTGGCAGCGCCTTTGCGTAAATTATCGGCAGTAATCCATAAGTGAAAAGAATTATCCGATGAATCATCACGTCGAATACGTCCAACAAATACTTCGTCTCTGTGTTCTGAATCAGCGGCTGTCGGGTATTCTTCCATTAAAGGATTGTCCACAACAATAATACCGGATGATATATTCAAGACATTTCGAATATCTTCTGCATCACATGATTTTTCAGTATGTATGATCACTGATTCACCATGACCTCCGAGAATTGGAACTCTCACACAAGTTACCGCAATCGGTAATTTGGGAATGCCCATTATTTTTCTTGTTTCATTTTTGATTTTTATTTCCTCTTCCGTAAATAATTCACCGACCGGAAAAGCATGAAAAACCGTGTTATATGCAACTTTATGACTAGAAATCCTTTTTGATGGAGCAATTCCGTTAATTTCATCCAATAAATGATCAATGCCTTTTTGTCCGGCACCGCTTGGTGTTTGGTACGTTGAAACTATAACTCTCGATAATCCGAAATGCGTATGCAATGGCTGTAATGCAACGACTAATTGTATGGTTGAGCAATTAGGATTTGCAATTATTCCATTATGGTCTTTTGCGCTGTGCGGATTTACTTCAGGGACAATAAGCGGAACAGTAGAGTCCATGCGCCATGCACTTGAATTATCAATAACAACACACCCTTTTTTTGCTGCAATCGGTGCATAGTGTTTGCTTATGGATCCGCCTGCCGAAAACAGTGCATAATCAATAGAGTCAAAAGAATCTTCGGTTAATTCTTCGACAGTGTATTCATTGCCATTCCATGCAATAACTTCGCCTGCGCTGCGGGCTGATGCTAATAATCGTAATGATGTAACAGGTACATTTCTTTCTTGGAGTACTCGCAACATTGTGCGACCTACCAGTCCAGTTGCACCAACAATAGCTATATGTGCCATGATATTAAGTGTTTAGCGGTGAATAAAATGAAAAATCGGAAAATTCACAATAAATTTCGGCAATTTGAGTAAAAAATATTTCATCAGACGCAGAGAAACGAGCAAGTAGTGGAGAATCTATATCTAAAACACCGATGATGTGTTCATTGCGCCATAAGGGTATGACTAATTCAGAATTCGAAGCTGAATCACAAGCAATATGCCCGGGAAAATTATGAACATTTTCTATACGTAGAGTTTTTTTCTCCACAATTGCAGTTCCGCAAACGCCTTTACCAATTGGAATATGTGTGCATGCCACTTTGCCCTGAAAAGGTCCAAGATGCAATACGTTGTTGTGAAGAAAATAAAAACCTGCCCAATTAATATCGGGAATATATTCGAATAACAGTGCACAGATATTTGCGGCATTGGAAATAAAGTGATTGTTTCCTTCGCATAATGAGCGAACTGATCGAATAATAAAAATATCGCGTTCCTTTTCGTGCGAAAAATTCTGTTCTGATGGCACAAAATTCATAGTGCTGTTACCGTAATTCTTGCAAAATTTGTTTCGCTCTTTCGCCTACTTCACCGGGAATATCTGTCATAAATTCGACATTGTCGCGCAGTTCCAATAAACCTGCCGAGGCAATGGTTTCTAATGCGCGTATCTGTTCGGAAGGTGATTCTGAAGTAAGTAATTCTCCTACACATTGGGAAGCAATAACTCGATTGATAGTTTGGATAAAATCAAAAATAAATTTACTGATATCGCTATGTGAATATATAAAATTTCTTTGTAAGTTCTCGAGTATCGTTTCGGCATGCTCCTCATCCGCATAATTCCATAATTCGCGCATCACACCGAATATGCTGATGAGAGCATCTAAATTATCTGTATTTTTTTCAATAAAGGCATTTAAAATGGTGACAATAATCGTTGAAGAAGTTTGGGTAAGTAATCCATAAAGTATATGTTGTTGTGTTGCTTCATTATTACGTTCCAGCTCAGTAATGAGTGAAGGAATATCTTCGATGGAATAATTACTGCCAAGTGCAATTATACCAGCCGATTGAATGTCGGGATCTTCATCATTGACAGCATTGTAAGCTATAAATCGTATATCATTATGTAAGATGATTTGCTGTTCTAAACGATAGGCAATGGCACACATCGTCTTAAGGATTATTCCTTGTAATTCTTCCGGCGCACTTGGTAATATTTCTGCTAAGCGATGACTGATTTCAATTTTTGACCCGCATAATGCCAAACTGTCAATACATGCTGTCTGTATATACATATCTTCTTCGGTATTTAATTTTTCTAAAAGAAAATTCTCAGCATATTCTCCACCGATTTTGCCTAATGCGTCAACAATGGGAACTTTAATTTCTTCATCGGATTGATAAGCTTCCAGTAGCGAAGCAATTGCAATGTCGGATCGAATATTTCCCAAAGCTTCGGCAGCGGAAACACGCACATTCGCATCTGAATCTTGCAGGCATGCCATGAGAATGAGCACATCAGCTTCTGTGCCGATTAATCCGATAATATCCACAGCAAATTTTCTCACATCAAAATCATCGTGGCGGGCATAGTCCCACAGAACTGCAGCAGAGGAAGTGCCCAATTTTATAAGTACATCGCCGGCTAAGTTACGTACCTCTATATCATCAGTCAAAATTTGTTTGGCAACATGGGTAGCAATTTCTACACCCTGATTTTGTAAGGAAATTAAAGTCATACTACAAGCATCGCGAACACCTCGGTCTTTGTCCGATAAACCTTGAGCTAATGCTGCAATAGAAGCATCTTCAAGCATGTCAAATTCGCGGAAAGCCAGTGCAGCTTCGCGTTGTAATTCTGAATTGTCTAAATTCAAAAGTTGCATTTGTAGTTCAGATTGTTGCATAATATTTCGTAACAAATGGTTAAAGTTTTGCGAATTTATGAATGTTGTGATGTTTTCTAAAGATTTACTTCACATTGTAATGAGAATTGTCGAATCGGTGCAAGATTACCAATGACTTCAACATAATAATAATTCAAAATATTTTTAGCATTGACGATTAGTTTCATAGGTGCAATTTCTGCCTTCGCCAGATTGTAAATCAATCGAGCGTCAACAACGTGGACGGGTACTCGTGCCTGAACATCCGGTATAAATTGTTCAAAAATGCGTTCATTATCATCAAGTATGCGTTCCGCTCTTGCAATAAACCGATAGTCACATTGTATTTCGAACTCGGATAGTGGAATCCATAAGCGATTGTACCATAGAATGGGAGAGCGGAACTTTAGTGGTGTTTCTAAGGTTAGGTTACGAGCATACAGTGCAGTCAATGACGTTTCGATGCCTACAAAACCAAGTAATGACCGTAAAGTTAATTCCGCGCCTTGAATACGAGCTTTGAGTACATTATTAAACGTGATGGATGGATTTGTGCCGACAAATACTATTTGTGGTTCAACTAAATCCTTAAAATCTGTATGATAGATACTAAAATCAAGAGATGTTGGGGCATTGCCGAGTGCAAAATCTATGCTCGAGCCAATTTCATACGTCATAGATTTTTCGGGGATTAAATTGGGGTTCGCTGAGACAAGAATAGGATTACGAATATCTGCAAAGCGTTCAGCAACAGCCGGAGTGCGAAAACCTCTACCGAGTGAGCCACGCAAACGTAATGGAGCAAAGCCATTGTAAGAAATACCGAATTTGGGACTAAATTCGGTATGTTGTTGAGCTACTGTTTGTGTTTGCTCTATGTCAATTCTGGTGCCGGCGGTGATGATGGTATTGGGCAGTGAAGTATTTTCTAGCTGTATGTATGCAGAGGTAATTGTTTGTGCGCGTGTTCCGAAAGTGCCGGAATTTACAGAGTTGAGAGTAAAGGTCAGTCCTGATGTAAGGTGATTTTCCTTAGACAAAGCAGAAGACCATTGTGCATCAGTAAACCATGAAACAGCGTCAGATGAAACGACCTCATCGCCCTGATTTTTATATAATTCATCGAATGAAGTTGCAAAAGCTGAGCTGCGCATAACAAAAAACGCATCATCATTCAAAAGATGTTTGAATTCCGCACCGATTATGGTTTTGGATGATAATCTTCTTTCATTGAGATTTACACCGGAAGGAGGTTTCGTAGCACTATCCAAATCTGACCAAAACAAAAAATTGCCTCTCTGTTCTTCGGCAGCATTGACGAAAGCCAGTAAAGATGTTTGCGGAGAGAAATTATAAGAGATTTTGGAATACAAATTCCATCGGCGCGAATCGTCCCACAGGCGATAAGAGCGGTCATATTTTACTCCTGCTGTTGCAGTGATTGCAAAATCACCTAATTTTTGAGAATACGCACCATCAATTCCATAGAGAAGGGGAGTTGAGGAAAAAACTTGCCATGAGTCATAGTTCGGTTCTGAATATCCGCCAACAAAGGAGCGTAGTTGAATTGTTGCCTCATCTTTGGGTGCTCGAGTAAACATACTTACTACCCCCCCCAATGCACCTGTGCCATATAAAGCAGAGCCGGCGCCCTTTATAACTTCAATGCGTTCAATTTCTGTCATAGGCATCATGTCGAACTTTATGTCCGCATTATCACCGGAAAGTAAGGGAAAGCCGTCTAACAGTACAGCTGTTCGACTTCCCAAACCTAAAGCGAAGCCGCTTGAGCCGCGAATACTCACTTGGTCGCGAGCAACATTTACTCCTGAGACATAACGTAATGCATCGTCAATTTTTGTAATACTTCGGTCGGCGATTGCCCTTTGATCAACGACAGAAATGCTTATAGGAACATCTTGTACTGCCTGTGCTCTCTTCGATGCTGAAACCACAACTTCGTCTGTCGAATACGGCAATGGTTCTAATGTTACGGCAAGTGTTGCCATCGAAGGGGTAACGGTTATATCAGTCATTGTGGATTTATAACCGACACAACGCAAAATCAAGGTTTGTTTTCCAAGAGGAGCATTCTTTATTGTAAATTGACCTTTAGAATTAGAATATGCACCAAGTTTAGTTCCTTTTATTGAGACTGATGCACCAACAATGAAGGTTTCGCTGCCTTTTTCTTTAATGATACCGTTAAAGGTACTGTACTCTTGCGCAATCATTGAGCCGTAGCTGCAAAGTATGACCAGAGCAGAGACTATACAAAGATGTTTGAAAATAAAAGAAGTCACGGTACACTCCTAAAGTTGTGGTTGTGGTGGTAAATTAGCAAAGTCTATTGTAATTCGCACTATTGCGGTATCACGAGGTTTCAGTTCTACCGTACCCGGCAAGTTCACATCTCCGGAAGTGGTATATATACCAATAACTCTTTGGGAAAAAATGTCGTTTTTTTTGTACTGCAATGCCGCACCAAGATATCTGATAGTTTTGGGAGGATCGGGAATCTCTACAATAAACATTGATGAATCAGTAAAGAGTGCGATAGAATCAGAACTGATATAAGCCGTTCCTGACAATAGACTTTGCACAATATTGCTGGGCGGGTTATCAACGAAAGCAGCCACACGTACCGCATACACAGAGTCTTTGGAATCATTCCAACCATTGATCCCATTTTTAATGATGAGTGTACCTTTTATAAAGGCAGGTCCTGTGGGTTGATCAGATGAAACAAAAGCGGGTTCAAGCCCTTCATTACAACTGACAAGCAAACAACACCACAGACAAAGACAAACGAAATGATTGCGAAAAGTCATAAAAAGTAGGACGATAGCTTTGAAACAAAAAAAGCCATTGCGTAGAGCAATGGCTTCCAATAAAGTGCGGAAGACGGGACTTGAACCCGTACACCAGTGAAGGCGCCACCCCCTCAAGATGGTGCGTCTGCCAATTTCGCCACTTCCGCATCGGCATTTATGTGAATGCAAAATTAGGAAAGTAAAAAAGATTGACAAAACTTTCGCTGATTCTGTGACAAAACTTTGTTTCAAACATTATTACAATTTGTGAAGAACACACCAAGCTTTTATGAAAGAACATTCATAAAGTTTTGTCAGAACTTCGAGACTTCGTATTTTAGCTTTATTGATTTAATAAATGTCATTCTTAACCATTCAAAGGATAGTGTCATGAAAAAGTTTGGACTTTTTCTTCTTGCAATTTTCCTTCTTGCTCAATCTGCTGCCTTCTCGCAAAATGCAGTAATAAAAGATGCAAAAAAGGACTTGCCTAATTTGTTGGGCACCTCGAATTCCGGTAATGAATTCTGGGTTTCCTTCCCGCCATGTTATGAAGAAGTGGCAGGTGCTGAAAATACAACACGTATTTTTGTTGCATCGGGTGTGCGCCAACCCGTAACAGTTGATGTTCCGGGCAAAGGTTGGTCTATGACGAAAATGGCAGTTGCCAATGATGTCATTGAGTTCAAGCTTCCGTCGAATGTTGGGCAGCCATACTCAAAGCCAACAACAGCTAAAGCCCCACCGGAGCAAGTCTATGGCGGTGCAGGTGTGCATGTTACAGCAATCGCTCCTATAGTTGTCTATGGTATGACACGTTTTCAATATACCTCGGATGGATTCTTGGGCGTACCCGTTTCCGGTATCGGCAATGATTATGTTGTTGCTTCATGGCCCCAATACACTGCTGCCGGTTCAAATTTTAAACTTCCCGGTCTTACAAACATCGTTGCATCGTATGATGACACTGAAGTTACTTTCATCATGGGTGGAGTTCCCGGTTCACGTACAACAGGTGGTTTAAGACCCGGTCAGACAAAAAAATGGACAGGTCTTAAAGCCGGTGATGTTATTTGTATTGCTAATGATGATGATGGTCAAGATATCGCCGGTAGCCGTGTGGTGTCAAATAAACCAGTCGGTGTTGTTTCCGGTAATCAATGTGCTAACGTTCCCGCCGGTGTTCCTTGGTGCGACTTTACAGTTGACATGGAGTTGCCAACAAATACTTGGGGTAAAGAATATCATGTAACAGCACTCGTAGATCGTATGTTTAATCCGGTTATTCGCGTTTTTGCTCACCCTGATTACAAAAATATCAAGGTATATCGCGATGGTAAAGAATGGTTAGTCCTTCCTAACAATAGCCGTGTAGAAAATCAAGCATTCGTTGAGCGCCGTTTGCAAGATGGTCCTCCAAAATCAACGATGATTTCTGCAAATGCACCAATCTATATCATGTTATACAATACAGGTCAGGCAGATGATAATATTTCCAGTGACCCATTCCAATATGTAATCACTCCGGTCGAGCAATATCAGAAAGAAATCGTATTCTGTACGCCAAATGCAAAAGGCGGTACATTACCGTTTACAAAAAATTATGTCAATTTGGTGTATGCACTTGGTGATGGTGATGTTGTGCCTCAAGACTTAGAATTTGCTGTTGTGAACAATGGTAAATTTGAATGGAGAAGCGTAGCCAGCCGCTTTGGTGCAGGTCCCGGACAAATATTCTCTGCAACAACTGCTAATGGACTCAAGTATGGTATGAAACGTATTACACTCCCGGGCGACGGTGTGTATCGTATTCGTGCAAAACAACCTTTTGCTGCATACTCCTATGGCTATTCTGATTATGACTCTTATGGTTTCCCTACAAGTGTTGCTCTTGGCGACTTAACAAAAAAAGATACTGTGAATCCTAATCCCGAATATAAAGTGCTTTGTGATGGTTCCGTACAAGGTCCTGACGGTAAATTACCCATCGTGACTGATTTACCAAATGATCCGAATGTTCGTTCCAATCTTGCCATCATTTATATGGATATAGAACCGGATTCAAGTTTCAATTATGAGTTTAAAATTGTTGATCAAAACGGCAAACCAACAAAAATTATCCCCGGCAGTTCTGTACGTGCCTTCTGGGAGCTTAAAGTTATTGATCCGGCAAAAGATGCACGTGCACGACTCATCTTCGTTGACAAAGCCGGCAATGATACAGCCATTGTTATCACCTATAATGCTTTCCAAGTTAAATTAGAAAAATCACCGATGGATTATGGCTTGGTGATGATTGGTGCTAAAAAAACACTATCATTCAAAGCCGTGAATAATTCTGATGCCTCTGTTGTTGTTCACCGCTTAGAGTTAATGAAAAAATCAGAAGGTTTTACCATCTTTGAAAATGATGGTGTAACACCGGCTGTAGTGCCGTTTACTCTTGCAGGAAAAGCAGAAAAAGAATTCAAAGTAACCTTTATGAAAGATGTTGAAGGAGATTTCCTTGACAGTATTGGTGTAGGTGATGAATGTAGATTCGGTTATTCTATTGAAGTTCGTGCAAAAACGGGTGAGCCGGAAATTGTGGTTACTCAAGATGCAGCATTCGGTCAAAAGCCGGTAAATAGCACAGGACATTCTTTGCCCTTTACTGTAAGAAATGCCGGAACAGCCGATTTAATTGTTACGGGCTTTACACTTCCTGCTTCGCCGGAATTTGTTATCAAGTATAATAATGTACTTTTAACAACAGCCATGATCAATGAGACTAAACCACTTACGATCAAACCGGGTGGCATTGAGAATTTCTCGGTTGAATTTTCACCGACTGCAGTTAAGCAATACTCTGATCAAATTTACTTCAAAAGCAATGCTAAAAAATCTGATAGTATTGAGGCAATGACAGGTGAAGCTATTGAACCGGGTCTTTATGCTCAAGGATACAATTGGAACAGAAGACGCGTTTTATCCAATAATTTATTTAACAAAGCTGTATTTGTTACTAATACCGGAAATGCACCTTTAACTATCAATGATGTTACCCCAAGTGACCCCAACGATAAAAATTTCCAGTATTCAGGTGGGTTTGGTGCATGGAAGCAATTACATTTTGTCGGAAAAACTCTTCAGCCGCAAGACACAATCTTCGCGCCTGTTGATTTCGTTCCCGAAAGTATTAGTGAAAAATCTTTAGAGTTTACATTTAATACAAATGAAGGTAAAAACGCTAAAGCAAGACTTGACGGTACAGGTATTATCGGCAAGTTAAAAACAGCTAATGTTGATTTTGGTACTACCAAACTTGATAATGGTGTAAGAATCGCAGCCCAAGAAGTAGCTAAAAAAGTGCGTTTTGAATTTGAAGATTATCAATACAGTGATAATGTGACAATTACATTACCATTTACAATGGATGCAAATGAGATAGTTGCAAGTAAAAAACTTGGTAATATCTATGGTACAAAAGGTTTTGCTCATGATTTGGCGGGAACAATCGTTGCGAATCCAACAACAGCTTATGATGCAACAGCAGGTACTGTTACATTAACCAAAATTGGTGATTATGTTGAATTTGAAGCATACTTCAATGGATCAGCAGTTGGTAACTTTACAACAAATGTTGGAACTGTAAGTGATGCTGATGCAGAAGTTACAGCCGTTTTAACAGGTACGACCGAAAATGTTCCATCCGGCGAAGGCATTTTAAATACGACGCCTAATGTGTTGCCGGTTGTTTGTATTAATGATCCAACTGTACAAGTTGGTACAATTGAAGTTGCTAATACCGGTGATGCAAGTTTGACAGTAACAGGTATTACATACAATCCTGCAATTGATGCAACCTCCGCTCCTTGGTCAGTAAAAGAAGATTTTGCTCCGGCTTACTTTACTTTAACACAAGCAAATACTGCCGATGACAGAAAAACTCTTTCCTACAATTTCAAAGCTCCAAATACAGCAGGTGTTTATACTCTTGATGTGACCGTAGCTTCTAATGCTCCGCAAAATGGAACACAAACCAAAACATTAAGAGGCGAAGCTGTTTCTTATTCCGGTACTTTGGCTATTGAGGGCGAAGGAAGTCTCTTACAATATGGTAAAGATTATGTTTACAGAGTCAACTTAACAACAGCTACTGCACCGACAATAGCAAATGTGAATAAAATGACAATTACTGTATCATATCCTACTCAGATGTTTGTCTATCGCGGTAATGTTCAAGTATTGAATCCTGCATGGGAATTAGACGGTGCACCGACTGTTGCAAATGGTGTTGTGACAATATCACTTAAATCATCTTCGGCAACTCCGGTAAGTGCAAATACAACACCGTATATTGCAATTCCGTTCTTTACAGTACTTTCTTCTGATCCGACCTTTGTTCAAGGCGGCAAAGCTCGTATCAATGTTACAGCAACAGCAAATGATTGTTTCCCGATTGCACCAACAGGAATGGATGTATCGCCGCAAGCTGTGTGCTTTGCTCCGGGACGTGCAGTTGGTGGCAGCGGCAAAGCACAGGGTCAGATAGATATCACTCCTAATCCGGTTCCTTCTATGGGTGGTAAACTCAGCTTCTCAATCGGTATTCAATCATCAACAACATTGATTATCTATTCCTCAACAGGCGAAGAAGTAACAACTATGCAATTAGGTGTCTTACAACCTGCGGACTATGAAGTTACATTGCCAATGGATAAATTATCTTCAGGAAGTTATACAGCAAAATTTGTTTCAGGTCCTTATACTGAAGTAAAACCATTTGCCGTGACCAAATAAGATAACATTTCTTAACAAAAAGCGGTGGCTGCTTTACAGTGGCTACCGCTTTTTTTTTGCAACAAAGAATTGTCATAAACGTTGATAGCCCCGAAAATTTTGTTAATTAACTTAAGGATTTTCTATGTTGAAACGGCAAATTATTGCAGCAATGTTTTTCATCGGCATTGGAGTTCTGTCAGGAATTATCTTAGTCGCAAATTTTTCTGATAATTCTTTGGAATCACTTTTTGCGGGTAATATTGCTGATATAGGCGCAAAAAATGCGCCTGTCACACTCAATGAAAATGTGAAAGCATTAAACAATGCTTTTGTTGCAGTCAGTGAAGCATCTAATGAAACCGTGGTGAGCATTAGCGTCGTAGCGGAAAAAAAAGTGCAAAAAAATCAGATGCGCGATTTGTTCCGATTTTTCGGCGAGCCGTTTGACCCACGCAAAGAAGATGACGAATCAGCACCCGATACCGAAGAATCAAGCGGTGCGGGTTCCGGTGTTATCATCACAAATGACGGCTATATTGCAACCAACAATCACGTGGTAGAAGATGCAAAAGAAGACGGCATTAAAGTCATTCTTCATGACAAAAGAGAATTTAAAGCAAAACTCATCGGGCGTGATCCGCTGACAGATTTGGCTGTAATCAAAATTGAAGCAAGCGGATTAAAACCTGCCCACTTTGCCAATAGCGATCAAGCCCAAATCGGTGAATGGGTTATTGCCGTGGGCAATCCTTTGGGCTTAAATTCTACGGTTACAACCGGTATTATCAGTGCACTCGGACGTGGACAACTGAATTTAAACAAAGATCAGTATGCCGTTGAAAATTTTATTCAGACAGATGCGGCGATAAATCCGGGCAATAGCGGCGGTGGATTATTTAACCTCAACGGAAGTCTTGTCGGAATAAATACTGCCATCGCTTCACGAACAGGGTTCTATAATGGCTACGGATTTGCCATCCCGTCGAATTTAGTAAAATCAGTAATTCTTGATTTAATTGAAGACGGCAAAATTGATCGCGGCTATATCGGTGTACAAATTTCTTCTGTGGATGAAGTGAGTGCAAAAGCATATAAATTGGATAAAGTTGCCGGAGTTATCGTTCAAAAAGTTTTAGATAGCAGCCCCGCAGAAAAAGCAGGTATTGAAATTGGTGATGTTATCTTAGATTTAGACGGCGCTCCCGTAAACACCTCGAATGAATTACAAAGCCGTGTCTCAATGCACAAAGTTGGCGATGCCATTAAATTAAAAATATTACGCGATGGGAAAACCATTTATAAATCAGTTGTTTTGAAACCGCGCGAAGAAGATGCAAAAACGGCTTCAAATGAAGCAAAACCCGGTAAATCCGAAGATGAGGAACTGAATAAACCCGTAAAATTCGATAAATTAGGTTTTTCTGTTTCCCCGACAACTTCAAAAATAAAAGAAGATTTAGGTGTAGAAAAGGGAATTGTTATCAGTAATGTAGAGCGTTATGGTGAAGCCGCCAGCCGTGGCATTGCACCCAACGGTATTATTTTGAAAGCAAATAATCAGGAAATTTTAACAACAGGTCAATTCAAAAAAATCATTGAACAAAATGCAGGTGAGGTGATTCGTTTGCAAGTCAAATATAAAGATGGCGCACGCCTTGTCTTTATTGAAGTTCCTAAAAACAACAGTTAATTGTATTGACACATTTACTATTATACAAACCTCGTATTGTTCTATACGGGGTTTCTTTTTTTATGGCACAGATATCTCATTTATTTCCCCGACGCGTTATATGTCTTACCGAAGAAACTACGGAAACACTCTATGCAATTGGTGCTGATGACCTTATTGTTGGCGTTTCCGGTTTTACGGTCAGACCTAAGAGAGCACGCAAAGAAAAAAAAACGATTTCTACATATTTGGATGCTAAGTTTGATGAAATAATTGCATTGTCGCCTGATATCGTTTTTGCATGGTCTGATTTACAAGCCGATATTTGTCGAGAACTCATCAAGCGAGGTATCGAAGTTGTTTGCTTTAATCATCGCACTATCGAAGGCATCTTTTCAATGATATACCGGCTTGGGATTTTGGTTGGAAAACAAGCCGAAGCAGAAAAATATATAGAAACTCTTCAATACTCACTAACACGTGCTTCTGCTTTTGCACAATCATTATCTGCAACTCCGAAGGTCTATTTTGAAGAATGGTATGACCCGCTGATTACGGGTATTGCATGGGTGAGCGAGTTAATTGAACATTGCGGTGGTATTGATGTATTTGCTGAAAATAGACAATTTCCGGATGCAAAAAGGCGCATTCTGGCGGATGCATCACTTGTCGTGGATAGAAATCCCGACATCATTATTGCCTCATGGTGCGGTAAAATGTTCAAACCCGAAAAAATGCTGCAAAGACCGCGCTGGGAAACAATAAATGCCATACAACACAGTCAAGTTCATGAAATACACTCTTCGATAATATTGCAGCCGGGACCTGCTGCTCTTACCGATGGTGTCGAAGCATTGATCTCTATTTATTCACAGTGGCGAACAGCCCGCAACTTTACAGTATAATTATGGCAATGACCCATACACCCGTAACAACGGATATTGACGCATATTTGACCAATGGTTTTTCCGCTGAGGATGATTTTTTAGTACACTTAAAGCAAGATGCAGCCCAAAACGGCTTTCCGGATATTGCCATCGGTGGTGTGCAATCTGCGTTTTTGCAAGTATTCTTGCGCTCAATGAATGCCAAATATGTGATGGAAATCGGTTCACTGTACGGTTATTCCGCAATAGTAATGGCAAGAGCTTTACCCGAAGATGGTAAAGTTGTCTGCTTTGAATTACAAGAAAAATATTGTGAGTATATCCGTAAAAAAGCCGAAGAAGCAGGCGTAGGACATAAAATTGAAGTATATTCCGGCAATGCCAAAAGGGTTCTCAAAGACTATAACCCAGATTATAAGTTCGATTTTGTGTTTATTGATGCCGATAAACCTTCTTATTCCGCCTATCTTGATCTTACATACCCATTAGTGCGCAAAGGTGGTGTCATTGCCGGAGATAATTGTCTTGCATGGGGCTATGTGGCTCAATCGGAATTTACCTTTGAACCGATAAATGTGGCGGCTATTCAAAAATTTAATCAAGCTATGATTGAGCATCCCGGATTGCAACACTGTTTTGTGCCGATAGGCGACGGTATGGCAATGGGGCTTAAACTTGAGGAATAATGGTTTGAAACTATTGTCGGAATACTTTGTTATTATGATGTGCATTGTTAAGTGTACACCAATGTAATTTTCTCTCTTTTTTTATTTATTCTACGGAGCTTTTATGCGCCGCATATATCTTATACTAGCAATAGTGATTTTGTCTTTCTCCGGGCAAAACGTTTCGGCACAATTTGGCACAAATAAAGTGCAATATGAAACTTTTACTTGGAAATTTTACAAAACGCGCCATTTTGATGTGTATTATCATGAAGGTGGAGAATATCTTGCAAAGTTTGCCGGAATAGTATGTGAGCGTTCATTAGCATCCATCGAAAAAACGCTCAATTATACGATAAATAAACGTGTAGCGATAATGTATATAAAAAA
>JAYRWZ010000485.1:0-15435 GCA_041917875.1 Chloroflexota bacterium
CATTTCTTTTTCATTCGATCTGCGGGCATAATCCTGCCTTACTTTTTCATACTCCGCTTTGATCTGTGTTACAAATTCTGGCGAAGTGTCACTATTCAATAAATTTCCTGCCACGGGCACCGCGCGTGAAGCATCAAGAACATGCATTGCTATACCCGAATATTGTGGTGAAATTTTTACTGCTGTGTGCACACGAGACGTTGTTGCACCACCGATTAACAAAGGAACATTCATTCCTCTGCGTTCCATTTCTTTCGCAACATGCACCATTTCATCAAGTGAAGGAGTAATAAGCCCGGACAACCCTATAATATCCACATTCTCTTTTGAAGCAGTTTCCAAAATCTTATCAGCGCTTACCATAACACCCAAATCAATAACACGGTAATTATTACAACCAAGAACAACACCCACAATATTTTTACCGATATCATGCACATCGCCTTTGACTGTTGCCATTAAAATAGTGCCATTCGGTTTCGATTCTTCGCCTTGTTTTTCATTTTCCATAAAAGGCATTAAATATGCGACTGCTTTTTTCATAACTCTTGCAGATTTAACTACTTGCGGTAAGAACATTTTTCCCGAGCCGAATAAATCTCCCACAATATTCATACCGTCCATCAGAGGACCTTCAATAATTTCAATCGGTCGTGAATAATAGTGGCGCGCTTCTTCCATATCGGCATCAACATGAGCGTCAATACCTTTTACTAATGCATATTTTATTCTTTCCTCTATGGATGTATTTCTCCAAGCAAGTTCTTCTTGTTTTTTTTGAGTGGAATCTTGAGCTGACATTTTAATTTTTTCTGCATATTCCACCAAACGTTCCGTAGCATCGGGACGACGGTTAAATAACACATCCTCAATATATCGCAACATATCTTCGGGAATATCATCATAAATATCTACCTGTCCCGCATTGACGATGCCCATGTCCATGCCGGCTTTAATTGCATGGTAGAGAAACGCTGAGTGCATTGCTTTGCGTATAGGTTCATTACCACGAAATGAAAATGACAAATTAGAAACACCACCCGATACTTTCGCATGCGGCAAATTCTTTTTTATCCATTCGGCGGCTTCAATAAAATCCATAGCATAGGTATTATGTTCTTCTATGCCCGTGGCAACTGCAAATATATTAGGATCAAAGATAATATCTTCGGGGAGAAAACCTACTTCTTCCGTCAATACAGAATATGCTCTTTTACAAATTTCAATTTTACGAATTGCCGTATCCGCTTGACCTTGTTCATCAAATGCCATAACAACTGCGGCAGCGCCATAATAGCGGATTTTTGTGGCTTGCTCAATAAACTTTTCTTTCCCTTCTTTCAAAGAAATCGAATTGACAATCCCTTTTCCTTGTATGCACTGCAAACCTTTTTCAATAACCGACCATTTGGAAGAATCTATCATAATCGGCACGCGGGCAATATCCGGCTCTGCGGCAATTAAATTAAGGAATTTGACCATCGCTGCTTCCGAGTCTAACATCCCCTCATCCATGTTAATATCAATAATTTGCGCACCGGCTTCCACTTGTTGCAATGCAACGGATAATGCCTCATCATATTTATTTTCTTTTATCAATTTAGCAAATTTGGCAGATCCGGTAACATTGGTTCTTTCACCGATATTGACAAAATTTAATTCGGGACGCATAATAAATGGTTCATATCCCGAAAGTCGCATTAATTTGGGGTGCGAGGGAATTTCTCGAGGTTGTAATGCGCTGACATTCTGTGCCATTAAAGCAATATGGTCAGGTGTAGTGCCGCAGCAACCGCCAACAATATTAAATAAACCTTCTTCAGCAAATTGCGATAACACAGATGCCATATGAGCCGGCGTTTCATCATAGCCACCCATTTCATTAGGTAAACCGGCATTAGGATATACACTGACAAAACATGTAGCTATGCGTGACAATTCAGCCAGAAAAGGGTGCATTTGTTCTGCACCTAAAGCACAGTTTAATCCGACAGAAATTAGATTTGGACAGTGACGAATAGAGTTCCAAAATGCTTCCGTGGTCTGCCCCGATAATGTGCGCCCGCTTAAATCAACTATAGTACCTGAAATCATTACCGGTAAAGAAACTCCTTGCGCGGCGAAAGTTTCATTAACAGCATAAATTGCGGCTTTGGCATTAAGCGTATCGAATACTGTTTCAATAAGGATAATATCAACACCACCATCGAGTAAACCGCATAATTGTTCTTTGTACGCAAAAACCACTTCATCCCAATTGGTTGCACGAAAACCGGGATTATTGACATCCGGCGATAATGACAATGATTTATTTAATGGTCCTAAAGCACCGGCAACAAAACGTGGTTTTTCTGCGGTAGAATATTCCAATGCTGCCTCTTTTGCTATGCGTGCGGCTTCTACATTTATCTGATAGGCAAATTCTTGCGCATCATAATCCGCTTGTGCTATACGCGTGGCACTGAATGTATTGGTTTCTATTATATCCGCACCGGCAACGAGATATTCTCTGTGAATATTTTTTATTATCTCCGGTTGGGTTATCGAAAGTAAATCATTATTTCCTTGCAGATCATGATTATGATGGCAAATCTGAGCATGAATTGGGTCATGATGATGCTGATGTGCTCCTCCGCGAAAATCTTGCTCTTGGAGTGTATGTTTTTGTATCATCGTTCCCATAGCACCATCAATGATAAGAATTTTTCGGCGCAAAAGGTCAGTTAATTGCTGAAATACTGTCATGCTCTCATTATGTATCATAAATAAAATAGAATCCAAATTATTATTGTTTTACAAAAGTCACAGGTAATGGAAAAAACAAGAAGGTAATACTCCCTGCGATACTTTTTTTGTCCGTGCTCATTTTTCCGTTCGATATTTGGAGAGGAACTGTTTGTAAAAATCCGCCACCGCCACCGCCGCCGCCTAATGCAGATAATATACTAAGGTCAAGCATTCCTGCATTGATTGCAACGGTTGAATCAGCATTAAAACTTGCTGTGCAATTTTCTAATGGTTGAGCCAATTTATAGGGAAATTCTTCATTGGGATTAGCATTGGGATCAAGTAAGTTAGCAGGAATATCAAAAAGCGCATAACCTCTTCCTTTTAGTGCACTTTGATTTTCCGAAAAGAAAATATCTATCGTACCGTTAATATTGATGAGCGGAACTGTTAATTGTGCTTTCCAATTGCCGGCTAAGGGTGAAATTTTCGGCAAAGCCACCGGCGGATTTTGCGGTGGAGCGGCTGTCGGATCTTCTTTGCATGCACTAAGTGTCCACATCATTGCACAAGCAATACATATCAGCATTGGCGAAAACATGTTTTTTTTCATAAAGACTTTCATATAGTTTATAATGATATTCCCGAATACACACCGATACCGGCAGACAGATGATTGCATGAACTGAGGGTATTACAATTTGAACATAATTCCGAATAAGAAACCGTTGATGTAACACTATTCTGCTGATACACATTTGATAATTGTTTTTTCATAGTATTTTGCTCTTTAACAAAGGCACCTTCGGTCTTGACTGATTTTTTATCCGTATCGGATTGCTGTGCATCAATATCACCGTCATTTTTTTGTAACTGTGCTTGGGCTGCCGCCTCTGCTTTTGCTGCCTGTGCAGCCACTGCACGATCTTGTCCTGATGTATCGCCCGGAGCTAAGGCAGCACGGCGTACAATTTGCATTTTTGCAATCGTCGCACGCGGATTATTAGCCACCGGCGAAGTATCAATTTTTACTTCTCCGCTTATCGCATAACGTTTGCCGTCCGGACCAACCGTATAACCGAAAGATTTGCCTCGCGCTAAGCCGCCTGCCGCCGCCTGATGCGCTGCTTCATGCGCCTTTACATCCGCATCTATTTTTTCTAAGGCACGAATAATCTTTTGATCTTTTTCCGTTAATTCTTTGGTGCCGGAAAAAATCTTTTGTTCTTCATTATCTTTACCGCGTAATTGCGGTGAAGCTATCTCTGTGCCTGATACAGATATAGAAAACAAAGTATTCATACAATCATCATATCATAATGACAGTTAATGATGAGGTCTCCACGGAATATCATCTGTACCGTCAAGAAAATTAGCCATACGCGCCGCTGTAAAAAGAAAATCCGATAAACGATTAAGAAATGGTATAACCGCCGGTCCTATATCTTCATTTTCGGATAATTCGACGCACAAACGCTCGGCACGACGACAAACCGTTCTTGCCAAATGTAAAAAAGACGCAGCTTTAGTGCCACCGGGTAAAATAAAGGTTTTTAATGTCGGTAAATCATAACTGTAACGATCAATTATTTCTTCCAGCCATTTGGTGTGTGTGTCTTCTACTCGCGGAATATGATATTTGGCTTCACGTTCCAATGGTGTTGCCAAATCCGCCCCGACCGTAAAAAGCAAAGCACTGATTTCCGTTAAAACGGGTTGCATGCTTTTGGGCATATCGTTTTGTGCTAAAGCAATGCCGATGACGCAATTTAATTCATCAACAGTACCATACGCATCAATGCGTGCAGAGTATTTTTTTACTCTTTGACCGCCAAATAAGCCGGTAGTGCCATCATCGCCCGTTTTGGTGTAAATTTTCAAACTCATACGTTCACCTTCTATGCATTCTGCGTGGCGCGTGCCGATGCGGCAGCAGCTATCTGCGTGATTTGTGAATCCAACATTAACAGCGCGCCGGAATTATCGCCCACCATTTTTAATTTTTGCAACACTCTGTCTGCCATAACTTCCTCTTCCAATTGCTCGGTAATAAACCAATGTAAAAACACTTCCGCAGAGTAATCGGCGTGTTCGCGTGCCACTTTAAGGATTTGATGGATTGTCAAAGAAAGAGAACGTTCATGGTCATAAATTGCAGTAACCGCTTCCACCGGAGACGCCCATGTCATTGACGGCTTGTGGATATCACGAAAATCAACACTCCCCTTGCGTTCCAAAATATAATTATATATCTTCATGCCATGCATTAACTCTTCCTGCGCTTGGGCATTTGTCCACTGCTCGAACCCTTCAAGGTCTTGAGAATTGAAATATGTGGAAACCGAAAGGTATAAATACCATGAATAAAACTCTTTATTCATTTGAGCATTCAATAACTCGAGTACCTCGGGATGTATCATTCTAATCACCTGTAAAATTGAAAAATATAGGCAAAAATACAGCCCTTCATCTGTATGGTCTATATCCATGCCATGCTTTCTTTGCAAGAACTGTGGAACTTCGCACACAAAGTGCTGTGTGGGTTCATGACGATTAAAGCGTAATTTTGTCGTACTATTCATTAACACAGTAACACACAATGAAGGCATTAGTAACAGGAGCAACAGGTTTTATAGGTAGTCACATAGCGGATTTGTTACATAAAAAGGGCTATGATATTGTATGTACAATACGCTCGTCGAGCAATATGCGTTGGCTCAAAGGCAAACCGTATTCGCTTGTTGAAACATCACTTAGTGATAAAGCAGGGCTTATGAAAGCATTAGATGGCGTGGACATGGTTTTTCACGTGGCGGGATTAACAACAGCGAAAAATGAAGCAGATTTTATGCGAGGCAATCGTGATGGAACGCGCACTCTGCTTGATGCGGTTCTGGAGGCAAACGCCAATATCAAACGCTTTGTCCATGTAAGTAGTTTGGCTGCGGTGGGTCCGGCTGAATCGCTTGATATGCCGGTAACAGAGTCCACACCGTTTCATCCGCTTACTGCCTATGGCAGAAGTAAAAAAGCTGCCGAAGATGAAGTTATGAAAGAACAGCACCGCATTCCTATTACTATTGTGCGACCGCCTGCCGTCTATGGGCAAAGAGATACCGAAATTTTAACATTCTTCCAAACTGTAAACAAAGGCATTGCGCCGCTCATTGGTTTCGATGAAAAAAGAGTAAGTCTGATTCATGGTTTGGATCTGGCTCGCGGTATCATCGAAGCGGCTGAATCACCCAATACCATCGGCAAGCCATATTTTATCTCATCAAAGCAATACTATACATGGGAAGAAATCGGGAAAACCACGCAAGAAGTTTTAGGGAAAAAACGTATTCTCACTCTTCGCATCCCCCATCCTGTGGTGTTTGCACTTGCAGCCGCTGCCGGATTTTTTAATCGTTTTTCTGCAAAGCCGGGCGTTCTCAACTATGAAAAAGGTATAGATATTACTCGGCAATTCTGGATTTGTTCCATTGAAAATGCCGAAAAAGATTTCCTTTTCAAAGAAGAGTTCTCCCTCAAACAAGGAATTCAACACACTATCGAATGGTACAAACAACAAGGATGGCTGTAATATTTCATTCATACTCTTTAAGGATTGATATACTCACATCAAAGCAAATCGGGTGCGAAATTGTCCAAAAATCACCACTTTGACACTTGATCACTTATACTTCAATGGCTTTATCTCAAAAGTATTTGCGTGTTTCATTAAAAAATCGCATTTTGCAGTGTCAAAACGTGCAAAACATGCGACAAATCCGAAAATCTATGGTTATTGCCATAATGGATGATGCGCAATGCATAGTGCTTAGTCATCATCGAACAGAATCACGACATTCCATCAATTTACAATTTTATCTCATTCTTATTTCGGAGTTACTATGGTACACCGATTCACTTTTTTCCGCAGCATGATGCTTTTGGCATTGCTCGGATTTATCACAAGCACGGCATCTTTTGCCCAGATGCCCAAAAAGAAAGTCGTTGTTGAAAAACAGACCGGTGCTTGGTGTCAATACTGCCCGGGCGGTATTGAAGCATTTGACAACATTCACAAACAATATCCTGAGGATGCTATTCTTATGGCATATCATCAAGGTGATCAAATGGCAGTGACAGAACAAGAGACCATTCGTGCCGCAGGATACTGGGGCGGCTACCCAAGCGCTACTGTTAATCGCTCGGATGCAATTCAAACGCATCCCGCAACAGTTGCGAGTCAGATTGGAAACTATGTGGGACGTACATCTATCGTTGATGTTCGTCTAAAATCCGTCAATTTTAATGCAGGTTCACGCAGTTTACAAGTTGAAGTTGAAGCACGCTTTTTTGCAAATCACACCGGCGAAAAACGTTTCAATTTGATTGTAGTCGAAGATAGCGTTACAGGGTCAGGAACAGGGTATGATCAAGTAAATGCTTACAATAATGATGCAAACAGCAAGTGGTATAAAAAAGGTAATCCTATTAAAAATTTCTATCATCGCCATGTTGTACGCAAACTTCTCGGTGGTGCATGGGGTGCGGCTAATTCACTTCCCAATAGCGTACAAGCCGGTGATGTTAAAACTTATACTTTCAGCAGCAAGTTAGACAATACTTGGAAACCGGAAAGAATGTACTTGGTTGCAATGGTTGCTGAATTTGACAATGATGCAACAAAAGCTCGCACCATCCTCAACGCTGAAGAAGAGCGCCTTACCGTGCGTTCCGCTCGCGCAGAATTATCAATGCCAAAGCCCTATAATGTTATCAAACCATCGGAAATCATCGAAAAAATCATCACCGTTAAAAACACCAATGCAATGGAGTTAACCTATGATCTTCAAATTGATGAAGATAATAGTTCTTACCCGGGTGATTGGACAGCCGAATTAGGTGCAACCGATGTAAAAATTGCTGCCGGTAAAACTGCCGACGTAACAGTAAAAATTACAGCAGGTTCTTCTTTTTCAATGGCGGAATTAGGTAAAATTATTGTCAAAGCAACACCGAGAGCAAAAGCAGGTATTGATCCGAGAGAAAATTCTGTTACGGTATTTGCGCTTACTAATAATGCAAAGTATTTGGTAACACAAATTGGCGGTTTTGTCAATTGGGGTGATGATTATGCAAATCTCATGTCAGAAAGTCCCGCTTATGGTAATGGTATCTTACGTACAAGCTGGCAGGAAGCAGAACCACTTATTGCCAATTTCAAAAATCAATTTGATGGCTACTCCTTCCAATTATCCGGTGGTATAGTTACTCAAACCGGTGTAGTTGCTCCGGCACCATTGGCTGCAAAATCAGCAACCTATCCCAATATTGCCTTATTGGTAACTAATTTATTGGCAGACGGTAAAAGTGTCTTTTTATCTGCTCCCCGTGCATTATGGTGGGCAAGCAATGACCCGAATGCCGCTGAAGGCAAAGTAACCGAAGCAGTCAATTTCTTCAAAGATATTCTCAAAATCGAATTTGTGCAAAGTATTACGCGCTTTACTGTGAGCGGAAACACTTATTCATTGACTAAATTTAATGTTGCAGGAATTGAAGGTAACCCTATTTCTAATGCAGTGAATGGCTTAGGCAACAATACATTCTCAAATTACACTATGTACACCGATATTCTCAAATTATCAACAGGCAGTACAAGTGTTCCACTGTTCACAACGGACAATAAAGCGTCTAATATTGTTGGCGTAAGTTATGAAAATGACAAAAAAGGACGTATGGTATTTTTAACCGTTCCCGTTGAAGCTTTTGATAATGCATTTACTCGCAGCACATTTATTTCAAAATCATGGGATTGGTTGCTTGATGGTAAAATCCAAAAACCAAAAACTGCAAAAATTGCTGCAAGTGTTGGTTCTGTTGATTTCAAAGAAGTTGCTGTCAATACCGAAGCAGATGTCAAATTTGACATTATGAATGAAGGCGAAATTCCGCTTGTTATCAGCGATATTGTTCTTGATGGCTCTAATCCGGAGGCGTTCACAATGGACAAAGGTACATTACCTTTGAGCATTGAGCCGGGACAGAAAAAAGAATTCAGCATAAAATTCAAACCCACACAAGAAAAAATGTATCTTGCCACATTGCAATTTACGTCCAATTCTGATGGAGAAGAAATCAACAATATGTCATTGACGATTGAAGGTAAAGGTATTTCTACCGCACCCAAACCATCAGTGCTCAAAACAACTGACAGTAAAGTTGCTTTTGGTTCAGTAGCGGTTGGTACGGCTAATAAAATGTTGAAAATACGTAATTCTTCAACACAAGCCATCACTATCAAAGACATCAAATTTGAAGGTAAAGATGCAGCGAATTTCAGCATTATTGACAAACAAGATGTTATACCGTCCAATATTGAATTACCGTTCAATATTGGATTTACTTCCGATAAAGCAGGCAGCTATGCAGCAACAATGACCATCACTTCCACTCTTGATGATAATACCCAAGATGTGTTTACCATTGAAGTAAGTGCAACAGCAATTGCTTCCGGTATTGAAGAAGATGCCGTTTCCGAAACAATGGCAATCAGCGTTGGTCCAAATCCTGCCGCTGTGCAATCAATGGTAAGTTTCACTCTTGGCGGTAATGCTCCGCAAGCTGTTCGTATCGAAATTCTCGATATCAATGGCGCTGTGGTTATGCCACTCTTCAACGGCGTACTTGCTGCGGGTCAGCATCCGCTTGCCATTGCAGCGGATAAACTTGCAACAGGTTCATACCGTGTTGTAGCGCGCACCGGCACAGAAAGAGTAAGCGTTCCATTGATGATTGTTCGCTAAGCGGACATATTCATCTTCATGATTCTAAGCCGTTCCGAAGAATTTCGGAGCGGCTTTTTTTTTATCATACCCATATAAATCTTGCATCGGGATAAGAGAATAATGGAGTTATACAGCTCAAGATGCTTAGTAACTTTCCGTTGTGTTGTGCAATATTCATATGTGAGATGAAACAAAAAATCCTGTCCATCTTGTAATCATAAAAATCCTGTTCAGACAATAAGCAGCATGAATGAGCAAAAAAGGAGGGGTCTCGATGCTACTACGAGGGGTCGTCAACTCGTCGAGAGGGTGCATTAACTCATCAATCGGGATCATTTTTGGCTCAAACGGGGTCGTTTGCGATACATGATCGTAATTTCTTTGGGTTAATAATAAGCAATCTTAAATGATATGAGGATAATGTTATTCCAATCAAGATAAACCCCGAATCACAATGCAAAAGCAGAATAATCGTATCCGTTTTTTTACGTCATGGCTATGAAAACAGAAACAAACCGAATAACCGAACATGAAGCCACTTCTTCCCTTCTTTATGATGTAGAAGGCATGAGCTGCGCATCATGTGCAGCCCGATTAGAAACATTACTCAACCGTGATAAATGTGTGATTGATGCTACGGTAAACTATGCCTCAAAAAGCGCGAGAATCATATTGCCGCAAGGCATGCCCAACGATACGCTGCAAACATTGGCGCAGCAAGCCGGTTTTATATTAACCCAACAAACAAGCGTCTTTAGCCACACAGACCAACGCGACATCCATATCAGTACATTGCGCCGTAAGACCCTCATTGCTCTTGCACTTTCTACTCCTGTCTTTATTATTGGAATGTTTTTCCATCATGGCGGTACAGCATTGAACTGGATTTCGATGATTCTGACAGCCACGGTTCTGGGCTATTCCGGCAATCAGTTTTTTGTGCGTGCGTGGCAGGGTTTTCGCCATTGGTCAATGACTATGGACACATTGGTGGCATTGAGCACAGGTACAGCTTTCGCGTATAGTGCAATTGCGACAGTGATGCCCGATTTTTTGATTCGATACGGCATTGAACCGCATATCTATTTTGAGTCCGCAGCAATTATCGCTTCATTTATACTCTTGGGAAAACTATTAGAAGAAAATGCGCAGCAAAAAACCGGATCTGCCATTAAAAAACTCATCGGATTGCTCCCTTCTCTGGCACGTGTGGTGCGCGATACGAAAGAACTTATGATACCAACAGAAACATTGCTCATCGGTGATACAATCATTGTTAAGTCCGGCGAAAGAATTCCTGCCGACGGGCGTATCAGTTTCGGTAATACGCTCATAGACGAAAGTTCATTAACGGGTGAATTTCTGCCAACAGAAAAAACAATAGACGACAGCGTGTTTATGGGAACTGTCAATGTCGGTTCTGTCATTCACATTACTGCTCATAAAGTCGGCGATACCACTGTCTTGGCAGAGATTATACGACGAGTGCATCAGGCATTGAGCAGCAAAGCCCCGATTGAACGACATGTAAATAAGGTAGCGTCGGTCTTTGTTCCGAGTGTCATTGGCCTTGCAATCGTAACGTTCATACTCTGGATAATTCTGAGCGGCTCATTTGCACAAGCATTCATAGCAAGCATCAGTGTATTGGTCATTGCATGTCCTTGCGCTCTGGGACTTGCCACGCCAACAGCTTTAATTACAGGCATAGGACGTGCAGCGGAATTAGGCATACTGATTAAAGATGCAGCACAATTGGAAACTGCGGCAACCATCACACACATAGCATTTGACAAAACAGGCACACTTACTCAAGGCATTCCTACCGTGACCGACGCATATTATGCTGAAAACGCCGCAGCACATTTACCCATAGCTTTACGTTTAGCACAAACTTCCTCACATCCACTCTCCAATGCACTCGTAAAATATCTGAAAACTGTCGCCACAACAACCGATACCCGATTGGAAAAAGTGGAAACGATGGCGGGCTTAGGAACTGTTGCCCATACATCACAGGGAATATACCGATTAGGCAGCCGGCGCTTCTTGGAACAAGCCGGCATACACTCCATACCGGAAACGACGACAACTTCTGTGTTCTTAGCCATTGAAAATAAATGGATTGCAACGTGGACTTTTACGGATTCACTTCGTGAAAATGCCAAAGAAACAATTGCAGAACTGCATGCGAAAGGCATTCAGACACTTATGCTGACAGGTGATAAAAAAGAAGTAGCAGATGAGATAGGCAAACATCTTGGAATTAAAGATATTTACGCAGAATTATTACCATCAGACAAAGCATCAGTTTTACGGACATATCAATCACAAGGTCATACCATAGCTTTTGTTGGCGATGGTATTAATGATGCGGAATCGTTGGCTGTTGCCGACATGGGCTTAGCATTAGCTTCGGGCACAGACATAGCAATAGAAACAGCCGGTGCAACCCTCATGCGCTCCGATATTGCCACAATTTTGAGTATGACAAGCATTGCCAAGGCTACGGTAAACACCATACGTTTCAACTTATTATGGGCTTTTGGTTACAATGTTGTGCTTATACCTGTCGCAGCCGGAATCTTGTATCCTCTCAATGGAATGATGTTACATCCCATGATAGCCGGCGCAGCAATGGCATTTTCATCAGTCAGCGTTGTGCTCAATAGTCTTCGCTTAAAATACACGCGTCTTCCATAAACTATACCATGTCTATACTCAAACAAAAGTATTTTTCGTTGTCAGAATATATTTACATCATTGAAAATCATGCAAATCAATCATGTGTATCCTCAAAATCACGTTAATCCTAGTATAAAAATTCTTATGGATGCAAATTCGTCATGTTCAAAGAAACAAAAGGAGTAATTTATGATACTTGTCATACCATCCATAGATTTGCGTCACGGTCATTGCCTTCGCTGCATAGAGGGCGAGCCGGGCACGGAAAAATTATATAATTCCTATTCATTCCACCCGGATAATCTTGCCAAACTACTACGAAGAGAAAATGCCAAGAGTGTTCATATCACAGATCATGACTCATTTGATAATGACAAGCAAGCCAATGCCGATATGATAGATGCCATAATCCGTTCCATAGATATTCCTGTGGAATTACTTCGATGTTTCGATACTGTTGAAGAAGTGGAAGAACAATTAGAAAAAGGAGTCTATCGTGTGGTGCTCCATTCGCTTATTCTAACCGATCCCGAAGGTGTTCGTGCATTAGTCCAACATTATACCTCCAGTCGCATCATTGCGGGCATAAGAGCCGATAAAGATATAGCCGTCATGCCATCAAACAATCAAGGACTTACTGCCGTTGATTATGGCTTGCAGGCGAAAGCATTGGGCATAACACGATTGATTTATACTGACATCTCATGGGAGGGCACATTATGCGGACCGGACACAGAGATATTACGCACCATAGCCATGAAAACCCAAATGCGAATTACTGCTGCCGGCGGAGTTTCATCGCCAAGTCATTTGTGGGCATTGCAGGAATTACAACCGTTCGGCTTGGATTCGGTCATTGTGGGGCGGGCTTTATATGAAAATAAATTCCCGTGTCAGAAAATATGGCGGCAAGCAGAGGCACGTTTAGAAGTGGCTATTGAGGATTAGTCAGACCATTCTCATATTTTTGGACATACAGATACGCATCATTCTACCATACTTTATTCTCTATTATGAAAAAATTTCTCTTACTCTTTGGTGTGTTGCTCGTACTTGGATCTGAGATTCAAGCTCAGTCAGATGCAATCCCTCTGATTTTACAAAAAGAAGAAACCTACTACGGCATTGGTTTACAGGCAGGTTTAGCCACGGGATCAGGTGTCATGTTTCGCGCCATTATTCCGGAGCGTTTTGCTGTTGAAGCAACAATCGGTGTCATCACACTTGGTGATTATACCTATTTTTCCTCTGGACTCGAAGGGCAATTCCGTCTCAATCCCGATGATAATAATCGTATATTTCTTTTGGCGGGCGGGGGATTTTATTCCAAAAACAAAGGACTGGGTAATAGTTTTAGTGCGCCGTGGCGACTTGGCATTGGTGCCGGCTATGATTGGCTTTTTGGAAACCATAACAATGCCATGCTTGGTCTAGAAATTCCCCTGACGGTGTTTTTTGATGATAAAACAACAATTATCCCCACTCCCCAGCTTTCATTTATGTATTATTTCCGATAATTTTTTGCGGAAATAGAACTATATAACATACATCAATATAAAAAAAGGGATTCAATGGTCTGAATCCCTCTTTTTACAAACATAATACCTATTAACTATGATATACCCTCATCGTCTTCTACTATAAAATACTAATGTGGAATTGGAATAGGTTCAGAACCGGGCGGATCTTCCACAGGTAGTACTGATGAATGTGGACAATCGCCAGCACTGTCGCACCCCAATGTTCCCGACGTACTTGCGCACCAACCACTTCCGGCTACAATTTCACCACTAGTGATATTCTGCATTGCCCAACAAGAGCAATACCCATTACCGGGATTAGTACCACTACAGGTTTAACAGGCGTTGCGAAAGATGAAGTTTCTGTAAACAAACCCGCTATCGCAACAACAACACAAAAAGTAAATATCTTTTTCATATTACATTCCTTATTTTTGATTTACATAATAAATTTTATGCGATTCTATCATTGCATCGGCACTATTGTACAAAGTAACAATATAGACTCCTGATTTTTGTATTTCTACACTGTAATGACTTTGTATTGTATTTATTGGCACTACTTTATTACCTTCTGAGTAAATATCTGAAATACGCACAATACTACCGACAGGTGGGATAACTTTGACAGACATATTGATGCTCTGCTCTGATGTAGTAACTTGTAAAAAATTACGCTTTGGATCAGGCATTTGTGACAATGGGAGCAAGAGAGACCGAGGTGCGATAGTTAACTGTTCGAGGTCTGCTGCATATTTTTTCCAAGTATCTGATTGCAAATCGCGTGTATGGCTAATAGCAATTCCATCAATTCTTTAGAGCGGAAAATTCGCTTTTCCTCTTTGTGTGGCACGTATGGCAATGACAATATTGCGTTCCGGTAAATGAGTCGGATACTCATATTCTATTAATGCCATGGCAGGATACAGTGAGAAAAAGTAGGGAGCTGAATTTTCATTTTTTGCCCTTAAAAATAATGTATCTAATTGGGCAATTCTTTCGCCACTCACCGCATCAAGAATTTCTATGGAATATGATACATTTGTTGTACCCAGATATGCTCCCGGATTTATTGCTTTTGTATAAGGTTCATACCACCAAAATTCACGAAAAATTTTGACTCTGTCACCGGGGGCAATTCTTACTGTTTTTGTACGGCTTTGCGGTATAGTCATTTCTTCAATATCAACCGATTTTCCCTGACACCAATTATCTAAATAAACACGTGCGCCATTATGTGTAATATTCGATACCCAATATTTTGCCACAGCAGAATCGGAAACGGAATAGAATGTATAATCGGGAAAAACATCACTGATTGGCACCCCAGAATTAGGTGACCCGCCTATTGGCACTGCTTCATCGGCATATTGCAGCATAAACTGCTTCATGGAATCGCATTGTCCGCTTGCTGTCGCTGCGGATATGCAAAAGAAAAACATACAAATCCATGCTCTGCATATCGGAATTTGTCTTAGATATGTTTTCATAAAATGATATTATTTGGTTGATACATAGACATCTTTGCAATGTCCTATTTTCTTACAGTTACATTTATTGTCTTTCAGAACAAATTTAAAAAAAAATGAAATAACCAAAAAAATTTTACATTTCATATCCGGCAAGAATTAAATATGACAGAGAACAGTGAGATGTATCAAGAAAGACGGACACGAATTTAAAAAGTATTATATTCGTGAATTATGAGTAAAGCACAGCAAAAG
>JAYRWZ010000486.1:0-4558 GCA_041917875.1 Chloroflexota bacterium
ATATTGAATTATATGATGTACGAGGTTTAGTGGTTGCAAGAAAACAATTACATAAATCTTCGAAACTACATAATCTGGATGTATCCGATATACCCAAAGGTATCTATTTGTTGTCAATTTCCAGAAATGGTGACGAGATTATTTATACACAACAAATTCTTAAACAATAAGATATATTTACTGAATTATGAAACCCAAAGCTATATATATAGTTTCCGCTACCGTTCCCGAACGTATTTCAGCCCTCAAAGAGATTGCATATAATTATTGGTGGGCATGGAATTATGATGCTCAAGATTTGTTTGTGCGAATTGATAAGGAATTATGGGAAGATGTCAATCACAATCCCGTAATGTTACTTAATAAGACCCCGATTGAGAGATTTGTACAGTTATCCGAACAAAGTGATTTTGTGAGTTGTTTGGATTCAGTATATTCATCTTTCAAAAAATATATGTCATCATCAACATGGTTTTCCGAGAGCTATCCCGGAAATTCTAATCATATTGCTTATTTCTGTTTAGAGTACGGGATAAATGAGAGTTTTCCTAATTATTCCGGTGGATTGGGTATTCTTGCCGGTGATCACTTAAAATCGGCAAGTGATTTAGGTGTTCCGGTCGTTGCTGTCGGACTGTTGTATCAAATGGGTTATTTCCGTCAACAGATTACGCAGGGAGGATGGCAAAATGAAAGTTATTATGAAAACGATTTCTTTTCGATGCCGATGTCACTTGTTCGACGACCAAATGGTGACCCGATCGTTATTGATGTACAGTTAACGAAAGCAAAATGTTATGCGCAAATTTGGCAGGTGCAAGTGGGTAGAGTATCTCTCTATTTGTTGGATACAAATGTATCCTATAATGCGGAAACTCCACAATATCAAGTTATTACGAATCAACTGTACGGAGGTAATAATGAAACCAGAATTCAACAGGAAATATTGTTAGGCATAGGCGGAATTCGAGCATTACGAGAATTGGGCATACATCCGACAATTATACACATTAATGAGGGGCATGCGGCTTTCGCTGCTTTGGAATGTGCTCGATTTATGATGCACGATTATTCTTTGGATTTTCGGACAGCCGTAGAATTAACTCATGCGGGATTGATTTTCACGACACATACACCCGTACCGGCGGGTAATGAGGTGTTTCCTGCATCGCTGCTTGATAGATATTTTGATGGATATTGGCAGCAACTTGGCTTGCAAAAAGAAGAATTTTTAATGTTGGGAAACTTGGACGGCATAGAGAATCATGATTCATTTTCAATGACAATACTTGCATTGCGTTTGTCCTCATTTCGCAATGGTGTAAGTGAGTTGCATGGACGTGTTGCTCGTTCGATGTGGAATAATCTTTGGAATGGATTCCCCGATAATGATGTTCCAATTCGCCATGTAACGAATGGAATCCATACATTAAGTTGGATTTCAGAAGGACTTGCCGAATTATACGACAGATATATTTCGCCGCGATGGCGCTCAGAAACACACGATAATTCTATCTGGAATAAAGTACACACTATACCAAATGAAGAACTTTGGCGAGTTCATAACCGATACCGCGAAAGATTAGTTCTTTTTACACGTGATTATTTGTTGAATAAACAAAAATCAATGCTTTCTGCTGCTGATATCAGCCAAGTAAATTCCTATCTGAACCCGGACGCATTAACCATTGGATTTGCTCGACGTTTTGCTACCTACAAACGAGCAACTTTGTTGTTTAGTGATATGCCGAGATTGCAGAAAATTTTGTGTAATGAAGAAAGGCCTGTACAATTGATCATTGCAGGTAAAGCACATCCGCATGATATTGCCGGAAAGGAAATGATACAAAAAATTATCCATGAAGTTCGTGCTTATGGTTTAGATAAACATGTTGTTTTTCTTGAAGATTACAGTATTGCTGTTGCTCGTCGATTAGTCAAAGGATGTGATGTTTGGCTAAACACACCGCGGCGACCTCATGAAGCCAGTGGAACAAGTGGCATGAAAGCAGCGTTAAACGGGTGTTTACATGCGAGTATTCTTGACGGTTGGTGGGCAGAATCATATAATGGTGAAAACGGCTTTGCTATAGGCACCGGTGAGGAATATAATGATGCCAAAGACATGGATATAATTGAAGCTTCCACACTCTATGAATTGCTTGAACAAATAATTGTACCCGAATTTTATGAAAGGAATAATAGTAAGATTCCGCTAAAATGGGTACAAAGAATGAAAAATTCGATCGCAACTTGTGCAGGCGTCTTTTCAACCCATAGAATGGTACGAGATTATACGGTGAAATATTATATTCCTGCCATGAATAGATCTATTGAATTGCGTAGCGAGGATGCCGAACTAGGTAAAGAATTGCGAGACTGGAAGCAAAAAGTGCGTGTGTCTTGGGATGAAATTGAGGTTGCTGATGTACAAGTGTATGGCGGCGATGCTGCAAATGTGGGTGGAACTATTCATGTGAAAGCAAGAGTAAAACTTGGTACATTGAATTCAAGTGATGTAGTCGTCGAGGCATATCATGGTTTTGTTAATGCCGACGGATTTATTACTGAAGGACGGGCTATTGCTCTGACTCATTCGAGTTCTGAGAATGGATATTCCGATTTTCGTGGCTCATACATTTGTTACGACGGCGGTAAGCAAGGATGCACTGTCCGGGTTATACCGACACATGAGTATATGTATGATAATGCCGATATGCGACTTTGTACATGGGCATGATGATTGTTGGCACAGGCGTGGACATCATTGAAGTTCAGCGTATTAAGGAAAGTATTGCTAAGTATGGCAAGCAATTCTTATATCGGATTTATTCTGAGGAAGAAATACAATACTGTTCTCGGAAACCGTTTCATCAACAACATCTTCATTATGCTGTTCGCTTCGCTGCAAAAGAAGCATTAGCAAAAGCACTCGGCACAGGGATTGGGGAAACTATATCCTTCAAAGATGTATCAATTTTGAAAGATGAGAAAGGGAAGCCGTTTATTACGGGCGCGCATCCGAAATCGCTTGAATGGTTGAACGATGTCATTATCCATTGCTCTCTAAGCCATACACATCAATTTGCAGTTGCGACAGTCATAATTGAACGCTGTACATAGTAAGTGTCGTAGCAAAGCAGTCTCTTTTGTCAAATTTGTTTTTTTTTGCATACGCTTAAACAGTATGTTATTCGTCAAGTCAAAAAACAACATAGTAATGAAACACAACTCTTACATATTCCGTTTTTTTGCGAGTACCATTATTGTTTTGTTCGCTCAACAAGAAGCTAAAGCACAATTCAAGCTGACGGTTGTGGAAAAAATGGTACAAACTGCGCATCCCTTACCCAATATTACCTACGACAGATTACGGCAAATTCTTTCAACAAAAGACAGTAATCAAGTAGTAATTTTTGATTTACGGGAAGAGGATGAGTATGCAATGAGCCATATACGCAAGTCAATTCATCTTGACGGTGAGATATCGCAAGAAGAATTTATCAAACAGTATGGACCTTCGATACGCGGCAAACTCGTGATATTTTATTGTTCTGTCGGTTATAGAAGCTCTATTGCTTTAGAGCGCCTTAAAAATGTTTTGATGCAGAGTGGAGCAGTGCAAATTGCCAATCTTTTAGGCGGTATATTCCGCTGGTTTAACGAGGGGAATGCGGTAGTGAATGCAAAAGGAATCACAAACGAAATGCACCCCCACAATCAGTATTGGGGTAAACTTGTGCATAAGCGCTAATATCAAAGAGTTATTGAACTCTACCGCGGATTTTATCCAATGAAAAGCCGACAAAATTAATTAGCCACCAAAATAAACCTTCAACTCCGTGATGTTTGATCAAGAGTTTGTATGCCTGTGGATGTTTTTTGGGCACTGTTGACATTAACACATTATATGAGTTCCACGTAAGCGAATCACGAAACAATTCCGCACCGATGTTATCAGGTAAATCGTTCAAAATATCGAGAATAATATTCATGGTTTCATTCACGGTATGTTTTGGGAAATGAGGTTTACCAACTAAAAACTGTGCAAAATTTGCTGCAATAGATACATTTGATTCAAATGCAGTAACATTCGATAAACTACGGGCATCGGTTTTGTTTGTTTTTATGCAATGATCAAGAACCGATGTGGTTCTCTCCAAGTTTCTAATAAAACTACCAAAACCACAATAAGTCAAAGGGGAACTAAGTCCAGCCGAGTCACCGAGGCACAAGATGTTGTTTGTTGCAATGTTCTTCTCTTGAAAAAGTGATTTATGGAGATATGATGGGATAATTCCAAAAAGAGGCCTGGTAACAGTAAAATTCGTATCGGCTTTTTTGTAATTATGGATTTGTTTAAAAAATACTTCATATAGATCTAACAGCGATTTATTCTGTTGAGATGAAATCTCATCATAAAAAAATAAATATGTTATAAATGAATTGTCCTTACCTGGAAATCCTTCCCAAATTAACTGTCTGCCAGTATCGTCCGCATCATCTAATGTGAGAAGGATTTCTCCAACCTCCGGATTTACTTCATCTGGTTTTTCAC
>JAYRWZ010000487.1:0-2889 GCA_041917875.1 Chloroflexota bacterium
ACTCCTTTGATAGAAAACATAATGTGTATTTTTTTCATAAAAATTTTGAATAGTTTGGCAAAAATCAACTGCATTATTATTACACAATAAATGAATGCGAACAGTATCGTTATCACGTACAATATCTTGATCAGCAGAATATAAAATTCTTGGTCTGTAAGTCATATTCATTTTTTGAAGAATATCTTTAGCAGTTAATAATCCCGTTTGCGCTGATGCTTCTGAGGTAAAACAACTACTTATGACTCGATACTCTTTTTTTCCTTCAGGTGAAAAATAAACAGCAATAGAAGATTTATAGAGATATTTGGGATTGTCCAGCACTTCAATTAATTTTCGCGCACTTTCCTCATTGTCAAAAACACCAAGCAATACCGTAAAGCAAGCACTGGTGCCACGATCAGGCGAGGCAAGCATTACCGTTTTATTATTATCCGAACTGATGGGACGAGATGACGAAGAAACTATAGGTTTTGCAGTGTTAGCAGGATGTGACGACGGGAATGCTCTATGTATTTGTACCTTAGATTGAGCATTTCCGTGAAAATTCGGAGCTGAAATCGAATGAGAACTGACAGGCGATGCAATAGTTCTATTATACAAAACAGCGCAAGGCATTCCCGTCAGCGAAACAAAACGACCTGAAATTTCTTTGTAAGGGTCAAGTTTTTCTACCTCGCCGGGTGTTCTGACTATGACATTTGCCGAGCGTTTGAATTCATAACCCTTTTCTCCTTTTTTTATCCCCTTTCCCATTGCAGTAACTTCTAATAATGGAGGGTTCATGGTTTTAAGTAGTCTGTAATCAGGCACATATTCAGTCCATAAAGAATCAAGGAGCAGCGCAGTATAATATGCTCGCACATCACTTAACAACTCATTTCCTTCTTCGCCCGAATTTCTAAAACGTGTATTTGATTTAAGAATACCATTAGGCAAATAATGCTTTTTTTTCTCCAGATTATGCAAACGTATAAATGTTGTTGTAAAATTAATTTCCTCACCGGTGTAAAGACAAGCCGGGTCAATGCCACGAGGATCCGTCCAACCAATGACTTCCACATTCACTTTTTGACCTTTTCGTATTGCTTTTTGTACGCAAGGTCTCTGAAGAGCGGATTTCATATTAGCAATAAATGTTTCAACGGCTGTATCTACTCTGTTTGCCCATAAAATTTTCTGTTGATGATTAGCCAATTCATTGCCGGGAATACATAAGCCCGCATTACGCTGAGCATATACTTTGGGCGGCGTAAAATCCAATTTATAGGCATATATATCACCATTATCACACTTCTTTTCAGGTATTTGATAGTCCACAGTTGTGCAAAGTGAATCTTTAAACACAGATTGGCACGGAAGGTATGAACTATACTGTAATGTTGTCGGACACCAATAACATGTTAAAAAGAACTGTACTTCGGTCACAGGAAAATTCTGCACACACTCACGATCTTCGGGGATAGATTTATCCCATACATACAGCGTGTGATTATAATTTTTTTGCGCCAACACATCAACCAGCAAAGTATCAGTTTCAGCAATAAATTCTTTATTGGTCATGACCGGCGGTTTTACTGTTACAATCAATTCACGATAGCGATAATCATTACAAGGTGTATTATCTGTGGCTCTTGGCATTGTAAGCAAAGCTCCACCTTCTTTATCAAGTGGAAATGTTTTTTTTAATCCCGTATTTTTGTCCGTGACAATAAGTTCAGTTGCACATGGGAGCATAATATCTTCCCACTCTTCAAATACCGTATTGAATGTTCGTGTACGTGTGATAGCCCTCAATGGAATAGTATCATTTCCTTCGTGAATTTTGCTCATCCATATATCATAATCTCGTGATTTTTTACTCTCGGTAGTGCGATTCGAAGAAAAAAGCAACCAGCTCCCGCCGGCCGAAAGTGTTGGCAATGCTTCATCAGATCCTTTTTGATTTACTCCTTCAAACGGAACAGGCATTTCCGGCGGATATGTACGTGCGGTAAGCGGATCAATTTTAATACGATAAATATCAAGATCGCCATCACGATTTGTACTGAAATATAAAAATCCGTCACTGCCCAAAAATGGTGCTTCTTCCTTGTAATACAATGTATTCACATCCGATAAAGGTTGTGGAGTGCTCCAGCCCGCATTGGTACGAATGGAATAATAAATATTGGTTAGTCCGGTATTGGGATTATCACGTGTTGTTGCAAAAAATAAAATATTTCCGTCTTTTGATAAACAAGGAGAATCATCCCAATAAGGGCTGTTTAATTCATCAATCCGCCGCACTTTCCATTGTCGATCCACCAATGTCATTTCATATAAATCATTGTCCATATCCGAACCATTATGTGTGCGATTAGAAACGAATATTCCGTATGTCGTATCGCAGTATGCAAATGTGGGGCTACCGTCTAAATATACTCTATGACTGTTTTCCTCGCGTTGATTTATCGGTTCCGGCAAGACATTACCATTCAACAATGCAGAGTTATTGCACTGCACTTTAATTAAGCGTCTTGATCGGCTGTTTTTCATACCGTCTGAGGTATTTAACCAAATTTCCACACCATTTTTTACGGTTCTGAATGAAGTGGCATAATCATCACTCGGTGTACACAACTCTTTATATTGTTGAACTTGCGCATTGATACTTATATGTATGCATAAACTCATGAAGAAAAACAATAGTACTTTCATTATAAATTACCTCTTAAATGGATAGCAAAGAGTATATTCAACTTGTGGTTTGGCATTAGGAAAACCGGAACTCCACGTTAATTTTTTAATCCAAAATATGCCGAAATATTCTACTCCCGAAGTTGTTTGGTATCGGAAAATTATGACATCATTGACATTGATATTCATTGTTGATGGCCAGGAAGATGA
>JAYRWZ010000488.1:0-2690 GCA_041917875.1 Chloroflexota bacterium
CCAAGAATCCAATATGTTTCTCGGAAGACAAGCCCCAAGAAATAAGACCGAATATTAGTATTCCTGCAAGAAAGCCAATATATAAAGCATGAAAAATTTTGGAATTTTTAAGATTTTTTCTCTCGACCAATAGTTCCTCATCAGTCATTTTGTAAATGTCTTTATTTTCCATAGTAATCTTTTTTTGTTTATTAATGTTATGAATTGAACTTTATCTCTCGTCAAGGCATAAATTGACTTTTATGTACTCAAAACTACAAAACTTTGATAAGACAAACAAATGTGAAGTACTAATATTTCATTATGATACAGCAAAGTAACAATGTAGATATTATGCGCCCGATTTCAACACGATATACTTTCCTTGTATTGTTTTTTGGAGCATTGCCATAAAAATCAGCGCAGGAACGGCATAATCATCAGATGATATATGCTGTAATCCGGCTATCGGAAATGAAGGGGGGCTGCTTTTTTTTCTCCTCAATGATTGTTTTGCGGCTCATTTTCCACCCCCACCCAACATGAGATGCACAAAACTTTATGCAGGGTACGACATTTTCCGTAATTTTGTGACTGACCAATCGGTCAATTACAAACTTTCTGGAGTAAGTATGCAATACTATGTACGTAAACGGGCATTGCTCTTTTTAGCTATGTTCTTTAGTTCTTTCTGCTTAGCACTTGCCGGTAATCCCGTTACAGTAACGGTCAAAGGTAATGGCGAAGCATTAGCCGATGTGATTGTCCGCATCGAGCGTTCGCGTGAAGTTATCAGCATGAGCAGCGAAGCACTTGCCGAACCAATTCGCCGCCCAATGAAATCGGTCAATACCAATGCATCCGGCATTGCAATCGTGGCTGATATTGACGAAGGTAACTATCGTATCACCGCTGAAAAAATAGGATGGAAACGCCAAGGAACCATCATTGATGTACGTGCAAATGTACCCGCAAATGTTACTATAGAATTGCAAGAAAATGAAACACGTATGGAAGAAGTGACGGTTTTTGGCGCTGCTCGTCGCGAACAAAAAATTACCGAAGCACCCGCTGCCATCACCGTTGTTACTCCCGTTGAGATTAATAAAGGTACTGCGCATGGGCAAATAGGCAAATTGTTGGAAGGTTTGCAAGGCGTGGACATTGCACAATCAGGAATGAATGATTTCAGTATTAATACTCGTGGTTTTAATAATTCTATCAATCGCCGTATGCTTGTGTTGATTGATGGACGCGATCCGTCCACACCATTGCTCAATCTTGTGGAATGGAATTCTTTCCAAACAGATATGGCTGATATTAAAAGTATTGAAGTGGTGCGCGGTCCCGGCTCTGCTCTCTATGGTTCCAATGCTTATAATGGTGTCATCAATATCACCACATACTCACCGCGTGATGTTCTTGGCACACGTGTTTCTGTGACCGGAGGCGAATATGAGACCTTCCGCATCACAGGTCGTCATGCTATGGCGGTGAATGATAATATTTCCTTTAAAATTAATGCGGGTTATTCTACACAACGTCAATCATGGGTACGTTCACGCGCTACGGCTGCTTCATTGGAATATCCGGGCTTGGCATTCGATTTAGCCGATGCCTCCGCCGGTCCTCCGGGAACTTTTCGTCAAGGTATGCCTAATCGTATTCTAAGCATAGATTCCTTAATTGATGCACATAAAAATGCTTTTAATTATTTTGGTACTGCACGCATGGATTATCATTTTTCCGATAAAGAGCGTGTATTGGCTGAATTTGGCTATTCCGCGTATGGTAATGAATATTTTGTTAATCAAACAGGACGTATATTAATTCCCGAAGTGGAAAAACCTTTTGCTCGTCTTGCCTATAATTCCGAGCGATTTAATGTACAAGGACATTATTATCGCCGCAATACCCCTGTACCACAAATTGTGATGAATGCCCGTGCTACCTCTGCCGAACGTTCGGATGTGTATGTGATTGATGCCCAATGGAATAATAATTTTTTGGATAATACATTAAAAGTTATTCTTGGTGCTTCCCATGAATATCAACATGTGAATACAAGTATTATCAATGCTTTACCATTATTACGACCCGATAATCTTCATAATAATTTCAGCGGTGTCTATGGTCAAGCAGAATATTCTTTACTTGATAATCTGCAATTTGTCGGTGCGTTGCGCTATGACCGTTCCACATTTTTTGAAGATCAGCTTTCACCGAAAGCGGCACTTGTTTATACGCCCGTTTCCGGGCATACAGTGCGTGCAACGGTTAACCGTTCTTTCTTGCGTCCAAGTTATGGTGATTTAAATCGCCGTTCACCCGCAGGCGGAGCCGTCAATGTTGCAAGTATTGATACATTGGTCACAAAAGCATATAATCTCAATTCCTTAGGATTAACATCATTACCACAATGGAATTTGGGTAATTCGACGATTAAACCGGAAGTGAGTATGTCATATGAAGTTGGCTACAAAGGAATTATTACCAAAGAATTATTTGTGACTATTGATGCCTATTATAATCGTCGTTCTAATTTTATCTCTAATCCATTGGGTGGACTTGCTCCGGGTGTCTATACACCATTAAATTATGGCAATAAATCAGCCGATTCAATGTTCGAGGCATTGCTGCTTGAACAATTACGAAAAACAAATCCAAATGCTGTTCGTATTCCGATTTCACGTCTCGCCATTGATCCCGTC
>JAYRWZ010000489.1:0-5477 GCA_041917875.1 Chloroflexota bacterium
GTTGAGCATTATCTGCAAGACCATAATACGCGTATGGAAGAGCAAAAAGCATTTGCTCCGGCTACTATTGAATATTTGCAGGAATGTTCATGGAAAGGTAATGTGCGTGAACTGCTCAGCACCATACGTGTGGTGTTACAAACGACAGTTTCGGCTTATATCGAAGTTGCAGATGTGCATAGAATGATGGTTGCTCCCATGACGCAACGTATGGCACAGCAGTCGCAAGCAGCATCAGCAGCAGGCGGTGGTTTTGAATTTTCAAGTGATCGTTCCTTAAAAGATGATATAGCTATTGTGGACAAACTCAAAATAGAATCAACATTGGGCACATGTAAAGGCAATGTGAGTAAAGCCGCAGCAATGTTAGGGATAAGTCGTGAGACCTTACATAACAAAATACGCCGCTATGGCATTAATACCCATGAATATAGAAGCAGATAAGTCTTATGTTTTCAACAGTTAATCATATTCACTTTGTAGGAATCGGCGGTATCGGTATGAGCGGTATCGCCGAAATTCTTTTATCACAAGGATTTACGGTCAGTGGATCGGATATGCACATCGGCGAAGTGACCGAGCGTTTGCGCTCTTTGGGTGCGCTAATTTACAAAGGTCACAGTTCGACCAATATTCAAGGTGCAGAGGTTGTTGTCTATTCGAGTGCAGTTCGCAATGATGATAACCCTGAAACAGAAGAAGCGCGCCGTTTGGGAATTCCGGTCATACGTCGAGCCGAGATGTTGGCAGAAGTAGCGCGTTTGAATTATTGCCTTGCCATTGCCGGTACGCATGGGAAAACATCCACCACATCAATGTGTGGTTTAATGATGATGCGGGCGGGCTTCGATCCTACTGTTATTGTTGGTGGAAAACTTTCCGGTTTGGGTGGCACTAATGCACGTTTAGGCAAAGGAAAATGGACAGTAGTCGAAGCCGATGAGTACGATCGTTCCTTTTTGCAGCTTTCGCCAACCATTGCCGTTATCAATAATATCGAGGCGGAACATCTTGATATTTACGGTTCCGAACATGAAGTGCAGTCTGCATTCGTAGAATTTGCCAATCGTGCTCCTTTTTACGGAGTAGTGGTCATTGGGAGTGATGATCGGGGAGTAAGAACTATTTTCCCCCAAATTGCCAAAAAAGTAGTGACATTCGGATTATCCCGCCAAGCCGATATTCATGCCATTGATATAAGGCATGAAGGGCGTTCTTCGTTTTGCACTGTGGTGGAAAACGGCGAAGTTCTTGGCGATCTGACCGTCAATGTGCCCGGTGTTCATAATGTGAAAAATGCCTTAGCCACAGTGGCCGTCGGCAGACAGCTCGGAGTGGAATTTGCTGTAATTGCCGAATCCATAATGCAGTTTTCGGGTGTCTATCGCCGATTTGAATTTAAAGGTGAGGTGAACAATATTCTTATTGTGGATGATTATGCACATCACCCGACCGAAGTGAAGGCAACGCTTCAAGCCGCTCGCAATGGATGGAAAGAACGTCGGATTATTGCTGTGTTTCAGCCCCATACTTATACGCGTACTCGTGATTTTTATCAAGAGTTTGCTCAATCGTTTGACGATGCCGATATTGTTATCATCACCGATATTTATGCTGCACGCGAATTGCCCATTGAAGGGGTATCTGGCGCACTTATTGCTGAAACCGCCCGACGACTTGGACATAAGAATGTTGTCTATGAACCACGCAATGATCATCTCGAAGAAACAGTACGTTCAATTGTGCAGCCGAATGACTTGTTTTTAACTCTCGGGGCGGGCGATGTGTGGAAACTTGCCGATAATTTTGTCGGGAAAACAGCATAATATTACAAATGGAGGACTATTCTTATGAATATCCTTATTGTTGACGATGAGCGAATGAGCAGAACGGTCATTGCTCGTCTGATAGCAAAAAAGTTTTCATTTTGTAAAGTATCGGAAGCTCAAAATGGCATTGAAGCTCTTGCCATGCTTGAGCAAGATACATTCGATTTGCTTATTGCCGATCTTAATATGCCCGGTATGGGGGGGCTCGAATTGTTGCAGGTGCTGCGTAATGATCTCAAGTATCAAAAACTTCCCGTTATCGTTGTCTCCATAGTCCAGGATAAGAATATCATTGTGAAATTGATTCAACTCGGCATTGCCGGCTTTCTTGTAAAACCACTTAATATTGAAGCTGCACAGCAACGCATCGGGGCAATATTACAATCTATTCGACAAGCCCAACAACCGGAATCTTTGGCGCAATCGCAAAAAAACAGAGCCGTAAGTAAAGTGCTTTTTATTGAACCCAATATTGCCACTCGGCTTCTGTTGTTAAATTTCATCGGAGAAAGATGTCCGGTTATTTTTGCGGATAATGAATCAGAATTGGCAAAACTTATTCCCGAATATGCCCCTTCTCATGTCATTATTAATGATGACAGCTCTTCAGGAATGAGTGAAAAACAAATGGCTAAGCGTTTACGAGAACAATTCGCCGACCATGAACTGTGTATCTTAAAGTACTCCAATCTTGATTATCTTATTGCGGATGAAGCTCCTTTTTTTGATGCCGTCATTCAAAAAAGTGATAATTCTTCGATGTTCCTCCATCAGCTTCTTGTCAAAATTTTTAATGATGCGACCCCCACAGCAAAGTTACTCCATACACTCAAATATCAACTTATGACACCCCTCACCGATATGCTGATCAATGTGTCACCGGCATTTCTTAATGAAAAGCCTGCGCTGCTTGAACGCAGTTATATCGGAAGGATTGACCCTGATGGTGCGGTGCGCTATATCCTTGATATACGAGCAGATAAACGCTATAAAGTCTATCTGTCTTTTGAAGGAAGGCAAAGCGATATTATTGCCATAGCAAGCAAATTTGTTGGCGCGCAAAACATCATATCAATGGAAAAAGCGACCAGAGTATATTCGCGCTTCATGACAATGCTTGCCGATAAATGTAGTGCGGTCTTGATGCGCTATGGCATTGATGTTGAACATACGGCACTGCTGATGCAACCCGGTGAAATGTATAACTTTCCACAAATATGGGATTCCGCTATTCCATTACGTTTTCAACCGGACTTGGAGTGTATGTTGTCAATCTGTCTGAGAGAAAATTCCTAAAATTTTGATGTACGACTAAAATAGTCTTATATTTGTATCGTTCTCTGTGAACATTAACTCAACATTGTTTAAAATAAGACTAAATTTGTCGTATTTCTCCATGTTACGAATATCAAAAAAAGCCGAATATGGGATGCTGGCACTGCAAAGAATTGCACAAAGCAATGAAACGGTGCCGGTCAAAGAAATTGCTGAAATGTACGGTATTTCATTTGACTTGCTGGCAAAAGTCCTTAATCAACTTGCCAAAGCCGGTCTTGTGACAGCATATCAGGGGACACAAGGAGGGTATCTTCTGGCAAAAAAACCGGTGGAAATTACTGTCGCAGATATTCTTCATACGCTCGAAGGGAGTTTAAAAATCACGGAATGTGCAGATACTCACAGTACTTCATGTGGTTGTACTCTTGACACACTGTGTGCGATTAAAACGCCCATGCAAATTATTCAAGAAAAAATGCTTCAAGTGTTTAGCTCCATGACTCTCTCCGATATGATACAAACAGGGGCTTCGCATCATACGTTTCATTCAATTCATATCAACAATTAGCCATTCTACACAAGGAAAAATATATGACACCAAATACAAATACACTTTCGGACATTATTCACAGTGAATATCCGCATACATTTGTGAGCGATATTGAGCAGGAAATTGCGCCTTTTGCATCGAATATTATTCATCATGAGGAAAATACCCCTTCGGATAATAGTATTCTTGACGAAATAGTTCAAAGCGAATATAAATACGGCTTTGTGAGCGATATTGAACAAGAAATTGCACCAAAAGGACTTAGCGAAGATGTAGTCCGTATGATTTCTGCCAAAAAAGAAGAACCAGCGTGGATGTTGGAATGGCGTTTGAGTGCCTACCGTCATTGGCTCACGATGAAAGAGCCGACATGGTCTAATGTCCATTATCCGAACATTGATTTTAATGATATAAGCTATTATGCCGCACCAAAACCCAAAAAGGATGCTCCCAAATCATTAGACGAAATTGATCCGGAATTGCGAGAGGTCTTTAATAAATTAGGCATTCCTTTGGTTGAGCAGGAACGTATTTCCGGCATTGCCGTTGATGCAGTGCTCGACAGTGTGTCGGTGGCTACGACATTCAAGAAAAAGCTCTATGATATGGGGGTCATATTTTGTTCTATGAGTGAGGCAATACGCGAATATCCCGATTTAGTACAAAAATATTTAGGAAGTGTTGTTCCTGTGTCCGATAATTTTTATTCTGCATTAAATTCTGCCGTGTTTAGCGACGGTTCTTTTTGCTTTATTCCGAAAGGAGTACGCTGTCCGATGGAATTATCAACGTATTTCCGTATTAACGCTAAAGATACAGGGCAATTTGAGCGTACACTAATCATAGTGGAAGAATCGGCGTATGTCAGCTATTTAGAAGGATGCACAGCACCCATGCGTGATGAAAACCAATTACATGCGGCAGTCGTAGAAATTGTGGCACTCGATAATGCGGAAGTGAAATACTCTACGGTGCAAAATTGGTATCCGGGTGATAAAGAAGGAAAAGGCGGCATTTATAATTTTGTTACCAAACGCGGATTATGTGCAGGCATAAACAGCAAAATTTCATGGACACAAGTCGAAACCGGTTCGGCAATTACATGGAAATATCCAAGCGTCATTCTCAAAGGCGATAATTCTATTGGCGAGTTTTACTCGGTTGCAGTAACCAATAATTTTCAGCAAGCCGATACGGGTACTAAAATGTATCATATCGGTAAAAACACAAAAAGTAGAATTGTCTCGAAAGGAATTTCGGCGGGCAAAAGCCAAAACAGCTATCGCGGCTTAGTTAAAATCAATAAATCTGCTGAAAATGCCCGTAATTTCTCCCAATGTGATTCATTGTTAATAGGCGACAGATGTGGTGCACATACATTTCCTTATATTGAATCGGGTAATAAAAATGCTACTATCGAACATGAAGCAACAACATCAAAAATCGGCGAAGATATTTTGTTCTATTGCAATCAAAGGGGTATTCCTACTGAGGAAGCAATTGCACTTATCGTGAACGGATATTGTAAAGAAGTCATGAATCAATTGCCTATGGAATTTGCGGTGGAAGCCCAGCGGCTTTTAGCGGTAAGTCTCGAAGGAAGCGTCGGATAAATAGTGGGTATTTCTTACATATAACAGCATGAAAAAAATAAAAATATATCATTATCCACAATGCTCAACATGCAAAAAAGCACTTTCTTTATTAGAAAAAGAATCGGTGAGTTATCAAGCAGTGAACATTGTTGAACAACCGCCGACCGTAGAAGAATTGGCATTAATGTTGCAAAATGTGGATAATTCCATTCAAAGACTTTTTAA
>JAYRWZ010000490.1:0-1745 GCA_041917875.1 Chloroflexota bacterium
ACTATCTAAACAAAGTCGTCATAAAATAAAGTGCAAACAGTACCATAGCTGTTCCATAGATTCGCTCAATAGTTCTGCTTTTTACTTTGACGGTAATCTTACTGCCAAGATAGGAAAACGGTACGACGTTCATGGATAAAATCAGTGCGATGAGAGGATCTATATGTCCAAGCATATAATGAGTTATAGTTCCTGGGACGGTAAGCACACACACACAAGCCAAAGAAGTTGCCAAAGCTTTTTTTAATGGTAATTTATGAATTTTAACGAAAGCGGGAACTAAAACGATCCCACCGCCAATTGCTAAAAAACCAGATAATAAACCGGCGCCCACTCCTGTAATAAGTCCTGCCCAAAAATGCGGGTGGGGCTCATATTCTATCTGTTCACGCAATAACCATCCCCGAATAAAAAATGTTGTACCGACCAATAATAAAAAACCACCGGTCAATATCATGATGGTAAATTCTGACACATATTGCGTTAATAAAGTTCCGCATATATTCGCCGGCAGGGCACCTAATAACACGGGAAATATGACGGGGAAATACAATAAATTATGACGAATATACACTAAACTGCCCGTTACTGAAGACGGGAAAGCAGCCGGTAAAGGAGTGCCAAGTGCAAGAAATTCGGGCAGCCCTGCATATAAGTGTAGCAAAGGAGTTGCAATAAGTGCCCCACCAATACCAAACATTCCGGAACTTAAGCCGATAAGGCAACCGATGCAAGCAATAATCCCATAGGAAATACTATCCATGGCAAACATCAACGGCGTAAAAATATAATCTGTTTTTTATCATGAACTTATGAACGCGAGTTTTACGATGATTACAGTAATTACAATAATAATCTTGATTAACAAGGATTTGAACACTCGACACTCCAAAACCACTTCAATCGGTAATATATTGATATGAAATATTCTTTCTTTTACTGTGTTTTTTGTCTTTTCTCGATTAATTCATAACATATTTCTCGGTCTTCCACAATTTGCGACAGGAATAAATCTATACTGTCAAATTTTTGTTCATTGCGAATACGATGCAAGAAAGAAACCTGTAAAACACAATCGTACAAATCATTATGAATACCAAAGAAATGGACTTCAAGCGAAGGAAATTCATCATGCGTGAACGTTGGTCTTACACCTACATTTGCCATGCCATAGCGAACAACATTATCAATAATTGCCGATACTAAATACACGCCGTTTTTGGGTAATAATTTATTATCATCTACGGAGCGAACATTAGCGGTAGGCAGTCCTAATTGCGCTCCTCTTCCATCACCGATAATCACTTTACCTTCAATAAAATACTCATAACCAAGCATGGAATTGGCTAATTCTAAATCGCCTTCTTTCAGAGCATTACGAATTTTAGTACTGCTAATCGTTACATTGTTATGGTCTAAAGGCGGCATTTCTTGCACAATAAAATTCAACTCTTGAGACAATGTTTCCAAAAGTCCTAAATTTCCTTCTCTGTTATGGCCGAATCCGTGATCATAGCCAACCAACATCATGGAGCAGCCGATTTTTTCAACAATATATTTTTTTACAAATTCTGCAGAATCCATGACAGCAAAATCTTTGGAAAACGGAATAATGACAACGGTATCAATGCCATATTTTTCTAACAGTTGTAAGCGTTCATCAATAGTGGACAGCAATGTAACGGGTGGTTTATCGGGTTTGCGCAAAACTATTTGCGGGTGTGGATCAAATGTTACGACAAGTG
>JAYRWZ010000491.1:0-3204 GCA_041917875.1 Chloroflexota bacterium
CAACATATTGAAGCATTATGCGGTGCAAGTATCAATTCTGTAAGAATAGGTAATCGAGAGACGAATGAGGATAAAAAAAGTACATACTTTCATGATGCATTAATTTTTGCACAAAAAGCAATAGCACTACAACCTAATAATGATGAAGCCAATTTTTGTATGGCTGCGGCATTGGGGCGTAAAGCGGAATCACTGGGAGCAAAAGAGCGGCTGTCTATGGCAAAAGAGATAAAAAAATATGCCGATAAATGCATTAGCATAAATCCTCTCCATGCAGGTGGTCACCATATCATCGGTCGTTGGCATCATCGTTTCTCGAATTTAAGTTTTTTTGAAAAAGCGGCAGCAAACACTCTCTTTGGCGGCATTCCCTCTGAAGTAAGTGAAAGCAAAGGGCTGTATCATCTTAAAAAAGCCGCCGAAATTAAGCCGGATTTTATTATGTATTTGTATGATTATGCTGTAGCTTTGGCAGATGCCGACAAAGAAAATGAAGCTATTGTCATCCTAAAAAATGCAATTCAAAAAAAATCGTTAACGCATGATGATCCTCAACATCTTGAAAAATGTAAAACTTTATTATCGGATTTGGAATAAAATTATGGATACATTACACTTTACAACTTCAATTAATTGTGGTGGTTGCGTAGCGGCTGTAACACCATATCTTCAATCATTACATTCTGTTCATTCATGGCATGTTGATACAGATAGTCCTAAAAAAATTCTGACAATTACGGGTGATAATTTACAAGAAGATCATATTGTTGAGACTGTCGAAAAAGCAGGATTTACTATTAAGCGAATGGAAGCATAATCAATGGCATCAATTCGTTTACATAATATCACCAAATCTTATGGTGCGAATGAGCCGGTTCTGCGCAATATTACGATGAATATTGATAATGGTGAGTTTTTAGTCATCGTTGGACCGTCAGGATGTGGTAAAAGCACGCTGTTGCGAATGATTGCAGGTCTTGAGGAAATATCATCGGGCGAGCTTTTTATTAGTGAAAAGTGTGTCAATACTTTACCACCTAAAGATCGTGATGTCGGCATGGTTTTTCAAAACTACGCACTTTATCCGCATTTAACCGTCGCAGAAAATATCGGTTTTCCCTTACGATTGAGAAAAATCAACAAAACAGAAATAGACAAAAGAGTACATGAAATAGCTTCAATTTTGCAGTTAGAACAATTCCTTTTACGAAAGCCCAAAGAATTATCCGGTGGTCAGCGACAACGCGTTGCACTCGGTAGGGCAATCGCTCGCAATCCGCAAGTGTTTTTGTTTGATGAACCGCTTTCAAATTTAGATGCACAGTTGCGTTCTCAAATGCGCAGTGAAATTCTTGCATTGCAAAGAAAAGTTGGAGTAACAGGAGTCTATGTGACACATGATCAAACGGAAGCGATGACTATGGGGGATAAAATTGCTGTACTGCATAAGGGAATTTTACAGCAAATGGGTACGCCGTCCGAAGTGTATAATCGTCCGCAAAATGTTTTTGTCGCACAATTTATCGGTAATCCTCTAATTAACATCATTGAGGGACATTACGCCGATGGTATGTTCGTATGTGAACCTTTGAATATACGAATCCAAATGGAAAGAATAGTAAGTCCGCAGAATGTCAAGTATGCGGGATTTCGCCCCGATTGTATTTCTATTGACGATGCCGGCGGATATACAGCAAAAATTGAACATCTTGAATATATAGGGCATGAAACTACTTTGTTTTTACGTCTCAATGGTGAACAATTAAGAGCAAGAGTTTCCGGGGGCACTGCCTATAAGAATGGAGATACCGTCAGATTCGCTCTTCATGATTCGGATGTATTGTTTTATGATAATGATCAAAACATCTTACTTTTACAAAAATATTAATAGTACGTTTTATGTCTCAAGAATTTTGGTTATGGACCGGTTTCAATATCTTTGTCTTGCTCATGTTAATATTAGACATAGGGGTGTTTAATAAAAAATCTCATGAGATATCAATCAAAGAAGCATTGCTTTGGAGTGTTCTGTGGATTGGACTTGCCTTAGTTTTTAATATTGGAATATGGGTTTATTCAACACCTCAACTTGCATTTGAATTTGCCACCGGTTATGTGATAGAAAAATCATTAAGTGTGGATAACTTGTTTGTATTTCTTGCTTTGTTTAATTATTTTAAAGTCCCTGCGAAATACCAGCACAAGGTACTCTTTTGGGGAATAGTTGGCGCATTGCTGTTGCGTGCAATATTTATCATTGGCGGGGTTGCTCTTATAACAACGTTCCATTATATTATTTATGTATTTGGAGCTTTTCTTGTCTATACCGGTATAAAACTGTTCTTTAATAAAGACGAGCAAATTGAGCCGGAAAAAAATCCGTTACTCAAGTTTATTCGCCGTTATATGCCAGTAACAAAGCAATATTATAATGATAAATTTTTTATCAAACGCTTAGGGCATACAATTGCCACACCTTTGTTTGTAGTACTGGTTCTGATTGAGTCAACTGATGTGATCTTTGCTGTAGATTCTATTCCTGCAGTGTTAGCAATATCAAAAGATCCTTTTATTATCTATACATCTAATATTTTTGCTATACTTGGTTTACGTACATTGTATTTTGCATTAGCGGGTATCGTGCATATATTCCATTATTTAAATGCCGGTATGGCAATAATTTTGATGTTCATTGGCGCAAAAATGTTAATTTCCGACATCTATAAACTACCAATTGAGATTGCTTTAGGTATTGTAATTGCAATATTGGTCGGTTCGGTGGTACTTTCTTTACTGAACCCACGTAAGCCGGAGTCTATTGTTTCAAATGAATGATGTAAAGAGATCGAGTTGCATTCCTTTTTCGTAATTGTTGTGATTGATGAAATCTGTAAATTTTGTACGTATTTTTTTACGGTAAATGAATGTTATGATGCTCATGGTTTCGAATATATATATATAGAAATGATGAGATTATGGTGTGTTGCCATAATAGGTGACTCATGTGCAAAGGTGTGGTTAAATCCTTTTTTACTTAAATATTTACAACGGTGAAAAAAGTATTGGTTCTTGCATATTATTTCCCGCCATTGGGACTAAGCGGTGTACAAAGAACTCTTGCATTTGTTAAATATCTGCCTATGTTCGGTTGGGAACCCACCGTGATAACGGTGGGAGATATCGGTTATTATGCACATGATGAGG
>JAYRWZ010000492.1:0-11964 GCA_041917875.1 Chloroflexota bacterium
AAGTCTGTTTTGACATAAGTCTGTTTTGACATAAGTCTGTTTTGACATAAGTCGGGTTTGACATAAGTCTTTTTATACATAACACCACTCCTTAGTATGGAATAAATAAAGGGTTATTTAAGTCGGTTGCGAACTTACAAAATTTTTTCATACTTTCCAAATTTTTTTCTATGACAAAAAAAAAATAGATAAAAGTATGATTTTTTTAGGATAATTGCCAATATATTTTCGATTTTTCTTTTATTCCGGCTTCATGAGATTGTATATAGATCTGTGATTATCAGAAATTTCTCTCATTGTTATACAGGGACTAAAGTAATTATCATGATTGATTTTCTCAATATTGTGAGGATTTGAAATATAGAAGCCACCAAAATCACTTTAATTCCGGTATATATTCGCCTCGCTACAATCTTCCAAACAGCACTTGTATGTTTGACGTATTCAATTTTCCTGCCCCTGCAATCCTCTCTTTCTGATGTCACTTCGTTTGCGCATGAAATCCATCTTTGAGCATATCTTGATGCCAAAAGTATGTTAACTGTCCGGACTTTCCGAACTTTGCAGCAAAACTTTGTTTTATCGGAGTAAATAGTGATTATGCACCAAGGACGTTTTGTTTGTTCTCTTTTCTTTGTCATTGTGTTTGTATCGAACACGGCATTAGCGCAAGTACTTTCATCAAAAGGACTTTCAGATTCTACAACGCGTATCATCGAGGCGGGGTTGAAAGAAATGGGTATGCGCTTGAGCGATCTGTGGATGCCGTCAGATGTGCTTGCCACGGATGTTCATCGCTTGCCTGTTGTTTCATCCTTATTTACAAAACCGCTCTCATCATTTTCCACTGTACAGTACCATGCGTCGGAGCTGAAAAAACTGTCCTTTGAGAGTGCTGATGCCTATTTCGGTGTGTTAATGGAACAATTACAATTAGGTGATTACAAACTGATCAATTTCGAAAATGTCATGACATCACGCGAATTGGATGACCGTTTACAATCGGGTCTCGATACGGTATTGCCTCTTGAAGGTGCCGTGATGCTGCGCCAATATTGTGCGCCGTTTTTTTTGGCTGCGGATGCCATCAATGAATCACGCGATAAAGTATTGCGCCGCGATATTCTGATAAAATATTGCGATTCAATGATTCTGCAATCGGAAGAAGAGCAATCACTTAGTTTATATCAACTTAAACAACGTGAACAAGAGGGCTTAAAGCTGTCAAAAAAGTTTTTTGCCGAAGCCGGCGAGGTGAAAATAAGCGAAATGGTTAATAATGCTTTGGCATATTACCGGACGGTTTTACGTTTGACCACGATGAGTAAATCATTGATGGATGAATATAAAAAAGGCATAAAAAAAACAGTCATTTTTGAATCTAAATATGGTCGGATAGCTCTTGGTGGTCCCGGCGACGATATTTATACGGGTGACTTTGCATTGATAGTGGACATAGGCGGCAATGATCGTTATTTTCCGTCGAAACGCTCCAAAACTTCAGCCATAGCTTTGCCATTGCGTTGCATTATTGATTTTGCCGGCGATGATATCTATGTGGGTGATAATTATTGCTTTGGCGGTGCCATTATGGGCGCAGATATTGTCTATGACGGCTCCGGCAATGACCATTATACAGCCGGTAATTTTTCTCTGGGAGCCGGTTTATTTGGTGTGGGTATTCTCCATGATGATGGTGGCAATGATCATTATACGGGTAAGATATTTACGCAGGGTGCCGGGCAATTCGGTATTGGGCTTTTTTGCGAAGGCAGTGGTAATGATGTGTATGTTGCGCAATCGGACGGACAGGGATTTGGGGGAGTGCGCGGTTTCGGTGCCATAGCGGACAGACAGGGTAATGATGTGTATGCGGCGAATAGTCCTTTTCAAGATTTTTTACGCTATGATACTCATTTTACATCTTTTACCCAAGGGGCAGCTTTGGGGTCACGTCCTATTGCGAGTGGCGGTATTGCGATTCTTGCGGATTTCAAAGGTAATGACACCTATATTTCCGATATTTATGGACAGGGCACCGCTTATTGGTTTGGTCTGGGTGCTTTATACGATGAAGAAGGTGATGACCGCTATCAATCATATCAATATGCACAGGGAGCGGGAGTGCATTTTGCGCATGGAATTTTATGGGATAGACAAGGTGAAGATGCGTATGTGTCGCATGGTGTATCGCAGGGCTGCGGGCATGACATAGCCTTTGGCGCATTGTATGATGAGCGTGGCAATGATTGGTATGCCGTGGATGGTTTATCATTGGGCGGCGGCAATGCCAATGCTATTTCATTATTCCTTGATGAGCGCGGCGATGATGCCTATATTGCCCGTAATCATGACAATACAATGGGCTATTCTGATTTCCGGCGCAGCTATGGCATGATAGGATGTTTCCTCGATGGTGGCGGCAATGATTCCTATGGTTCTGCCGAAAGAAATTCAACGGTACAAACAAAATCCACTTATGGGGTTTTTGCTGATTTTTCTATGACATTAGAAAATATTCCCCAACAATCTGAACCTGCACTCACGCCGCCGGCAGCCATGCGCGACCCCTTGGCAGAAACACTCGACAGCTTATTTATTCAAGCATCTGCAGCACCGCAAAAATATCAATATAATGTTGTTCCGGCACGTACTAAAATTGTAGAAAAAGGCGCAGAAGCCATTCCATTTTTACGGGAACAATTCACAACCGAATCCGCACGTGAGCGGCTTGCCTTGCATGAAATATTGCCCAAGCTCTATGAAAAAGATACGGTGGCAGTGCGAACCATGATTCTCGAAACATTAACAAGCGATGACCGCGATGAATTGGGTATGGCGGCAACAATAGCGGGACGTGTGAAAATACGTGAGGCAGCACCATTATTATATTTGATGTTCCGTACCCATGAACGTTGGCAAATAAGGGCATTGGCAGCGGAGCAATTAGGTAATATCGGCGTAAAAGATTATGCAGACAGTTTGGCGCAATTTCTGGGCGAAGAACATCCGCATGTAAAAATGAGAACTGCATATTCCATAGGGCAATTATTTCCTGAAAAAGTATGGAAATATGTGCAACAACCGCTGCGCGATACAGTGCAATTAGTCCGTAATAATACAGTGCAAGGGCTTCGACGTAATGCTATATTGCCATTACCATTTTTACAAGATGTCTTTTCCTCACGCACCGATGATGATATTCGTCGTCTGCTGGCGGGGCTTATTTTTAATGCAGATACCACCCAAGCCGAGTCATATACAGTGATAATGGATATTCATAAAGCGCAACCCAAATCCATTCGTCGGGAAATGTATAAATCCATTCCATCGAAAAAGACATATTTCTGGAAACAAATACTCACAGACTGGGCTGTATGGGAAAGTGATGAACAATTACGCCCTATGATGCCTCGCTTTGATGAAATACAACCAACCATCAAAGATAAAAAGAAAAAGAAGAAAAAAGCAGTTCCAAAGGAAGAAAAACCAATAACGCCATAACGCTATGTCTTACAGAAGACGATACTCAATACATACGCAAGATGTTTTGTTTGTAAAAGCATTCATAACATTATTCATAACAATACCCGATACATCATCGGGTATTGTTGTTTGATACAATTCGAAGCAATATACATCTTCGGTATCCGAAAGGAAAATATCTGTTCTGTGTTTATCTCCTTCTATGTCTGATTTGTGCTGTTTTTTGTCTGATTTGCGTTGTTCTATGTTTTGTTTGAGCTATTCTATATTTCGCTTGTGACCTTCCGGCTCTGACTTGTGACCTCCCGGTTCTGATGTATGCTGTTCCGGCACGGGCTTGGGATCTTCTATGTGCTTCCAAATGCAGCGTTTATCTTTGGCGGGTAAGAATGCTTTTGCCAATAATCCTGCGGCATATCACAATTTTAATTTATGGGGCGGAACTCACCGCAAAAAGGATGTGGAAGAGTAATGGGGAAACGTGATAATGTTGCTGATGGCATGATGGAAAAGAAAATTTTTGTAAATTTGAGGGAAGATTTCGCCTACACTACTTTGAAGTAGGTAATTGAGGGAAGATATGATGTAATAGTAGAGACAGGATGACAAAAAATACGTTATATTTTAATAAGCATTAAAGATTTAAATTATGAATTTTCATTATGAGATTACTATCTCTGCAATAGTTAGTGGGATATTGACATCAGTTTTTGGATACGTTCTTAAACTTTATCTTTCGGAAAAGATTAAAGTAATTGTAAAAAGTGAGTCTGATAAGGAGATCGAGATATTAAGGGCTGAGATAAATCATAATATTTCTATTCTTAACACAGTTTTGACTTCACAGAATCAAAGTTTTCAATTAGCTCAGGGTGAAATATATACAGCAATCAAAACTCTCTGGAGTAATTATCTGATAATAAGAGACAGTTTGATGACAATTAATGCGATTGATAGTGCCTTACTTGAAGATGAATTCAATGCCCTGTATACAAAAAATTATCAAGGGAATGAACTTGTTGACAAAAAATTGAAAATGCTAAAACCTTTTGAAACTCTTGAAAAGCTGGTAACTGTGCAGCATGAAATTGAGCTTGTAAGACCTTTTCTTAACGAACAAATTTGGCTCAATATCGTATATCTAAAAAATTTTACTGTACGACTTTCACGTCTATATTACGAAGGGTCCCAAAATAAAAATATAAAGCATTGGAAAAGTGATCCAACATTAAATGGTGTAGTGAAAAGTGCTCTTACAGAAAAAGAATTTAAATTCATAATTGAATTAAAGAGATCGTCTGTTAAATCTTTCCAAAATTTTATTGAACAAAAGATATTGTTTGAAATTCGTAAAATTGTTACCGGAGAAAATGCGGCAGATAATACGTACAACTATGCTCAACAACTAATTAAACTAATGAATGAAAATGGTTCTACCCCTGTTTATGATCAGGGTGTTCAATAATCAAAGAGAGAGTTGATATGTTGTCTCTGTATGAATATGGACTATTACATCCTTTAATGTAAAAAATATGTTGTTAGAGGTATAAAATGGAATTTAGTTCAGTTGATATATACACATTGCTTGATTTAATGAAGTTTGTATCTGAAAATAAGCCTTTTACAAATGTTGTCATAAGAGGTAATGAAATTAGTACTCTTGGTGAAATTGAAGTGTTTAATGGGTCTATATGTGTTTGTGATTCAACACTTGAAAGTCTTGGTAGTTTAAAAGAAGTTAAAGGTAGTTTTTCTATAAGCACATCCGAAGTTGAGTCTAAAATTACTCGGTTTGATACACTTAAGAAAGTTGGAAAGGATTTAGTTTTAAGGTTTTCTAAAATTGAAGATCTGGGTGTCCTGGAGTCTGTGGAAGGAAATTTGACATTGCGAGACACAAATTTACGTAGTTTAGGAATGTTGAAATATGTAGGTGGAAACCTTTTTCTACCTAAAAAAATTGAAGGTAAGATTGATTTGTCAAATATTATTGTAAAGGGTAAGATTAGGTTCTGGAACGATATAAAGACTCTTGATGTGTGTCTCAAATGTGATGAAGTTACTTATGTTGAGTATAATGATATTATTCCTGAATGGAAAAAAGAATATATATATTCTTTTGAAGAAGTAAAATTTCTCGAGTTAGATGCTTTAAATTTTTACAATCATTTCAAATCTTTATTTCTCGATGCAAAATTTATTAATCTAAATGGATTGAATAATTATGCTTTTTTATTGTTTCATGATTTAAAAGAAAATGCTGAATTAGATGTTCAGACCTTTGAACGTCTCCTAAATTCACTATCAAAATATTACCCGGATACTAAATCTTATTGCCAAGAGGCTATAATCAAAAGATATGAAAATGTTGGTGATTATGAGAAATCTTGGCAGTTATACTTAATGTCCGAACAAATTGATTTAGAAAAGGTGATTCAATACCAATCTAAAATTAGTAGAGAACTTTTTGATGAGCATCTGATTCTTAGACTTACTGGTTTGTCATGCTTGACTGATTTCGGAAGAAAAAACATTGATTTAATCAAGCCCCATGTTGCAGAATATTTTCAAATCTATAAAGTGCAAAAAAGTATTTTTTTACTGGATACATTTGTACCTAATGGTGCTCCTGTTAGGTCAAAAAAAGTGAAAAATATAAAGAGTAATTTTTCAGTACAAGGTAATCTCTTTGTTGAAACAGCTGACCCAAGTTATATATATGACCCTCAATACTATAGAAAATATTTCTTGTCAGATAATCTTTTTAAGAATTATAAGGCTATAGATAATTCACAGAAAAAATTCGCTTATAAAAATATACTTCCGCATGTTGTTAGGCAAGCAATTTTTTCACAGCTAAAGTTAATAGTCAGAAAAGCTGAGGATTTATATAGAGAACAAATAGGTATACCAAAGGTAGGAGAAGGTTGGGTCAGCGAAACAGAATTGTATTATCAGATCGTACAATATTTTAAAGATGAAGTAGTATTACATCACGCTTCACCAAATTGGTTAGGTAGACAACACTTGGATATCTATATGCCTCGGCTTAATGTTGCAATTGAATATCAAGGTTTGCAGCATTATGAACCAGTTAACTTCTTTGGCGGAATTGATGCTTTTGAAAAAACAGTTGAAAGAGATAATAGAAAAAAAGAACTTTGTGACAAACATCATTGTCATCTTATTTATGTTCAAAAAGACTATAGTCTTCAACAGTTAATTCAACAAATTGAAAAAATAAAATTAGAAAAACAGAGTATGCTTTAGTGCTTCTAAGATTTACAAAGATGAAAAAGTATGTTCTTTTTTATTGATGTTATCGTCGTACATCCGCTTTCCTTCACAAAGTTTTGTATATATTCATCCACCTATCTATTCTCCATAAAAACCACAAAAAAAGCGGTGAGGCATATGCCCCACCGCTTTGTGTAGAGAGTAACGATTGTGTCTTACCAGTTTTGTAACATATTGATCATCATGCGCACGCCCACGCCCGGACCACCTTTGGGGTTGATGTCGGTGGCTTTGGCTTGGATGCCTGTGCCTGCTATGTCAATATGCGCCCATGAATAATCGCCGATGAAGTGTTGGAGGAATAATCCTGCAGTGATGGCACCGGCAGGACGACCACCGGAGTTTTTGACATCGGCATAGTCACTTTTAATTTGTTCTTCATATTCCTCATAGAGCGGCAATTCGCATACATATTCGGCGGTTGCGTCTGCTGCTGCTTTGATGCGTGCTTTGAGTGCATCATTGTTGCCCATTAATCCGCTTGTAACACCACCAAGAGCAATCATACATGCACCGGTGAGTGTGGCAAAATCAATAACGGCTTGTGGTTTGTAGCGGTCAGCATAGGTAAGTGCATCGCCAAGTATTAAGCGTCCTTCCGCGTCGGTATTGTCTATTTCGACTGTTTTGCCGTTCATGAGCCGAATGACATCACCGGGGACATATGCACCGCCATCGGGCATATTTTCCGTTGCGGGTACTAATGCGACGATATTGCGTTTGATTTTGAGTTTTGCAGCCGCGACAATAGTGCCGATAACGGTTGCCGAACCATGCATATCTAAGCGCATATCGCTCATGCCTGCGCCCGGTTTGATGGAGATGCCGCCGGAATCGAAGGTAACGCCTTTGCCGACAAGTACTATGGGTTTTTCTGTGGCTTTACCGCCATTGTATTCCATGACTATAAACACGGGAGGTCTGACACTGCCCTGATTGACAGCAAGTAATCCGCCCATTTTGAGGGATGTGATTTTTGCTTTGTTCAGGACTGTGACTTTGACACCTGCTGCTTTACCAAATTCCTGCGCTTTTTTTGCTAAGGTTTCGGGGTAAATTTCATTATTGGGAGCATTGGCTAAATCACGCGCAATGGTGACGCCTTCACTGATAATTTCTGCTGTTTCTATCGCTTTTTTTGCATCGGCAGCGACTTTTTTGTCTGCATGGATGAAGGTGACAGCATCCGGCTGTTTGTAGGCATTTGCCTCTTTTGACATGTATTTATCAAATTTATACAGCGAGAGCAAAGCACCTTCGGCAAGGGCTTGAGCAGCATCTGCCGTTGCCAGAGAAGTATCGGGTATGACAAAGGAGACTTTTTTTGCTTTGACTGCTGCACATGCTTTGAGGGCACGTCCGGCAGCATTGCGTAATTCTTTGGCGGAGACATCTTTTTTTGCACCCAAACCGAGCAACACTACGCGCGGCATGGATTTAATACCTGTGTACAGAAGAGTTTGGGTGCGTTTTGCTGCTTTGAAATCACCGCTGTCAATGGCAAGTGATAATGCGGGAATATCATCATGAAGTGATTGGATTGTTGAGTTGTAATCATCTTCAAACATCGGCAGGATACCAATATCTGCTTTGGTTCCGGACAATGTTCCGGCTGAAACCGATACTTTCATCAGTACATTTCTTTCTAAAAATTAACAAAAATGGAGTGCAAATTTACGCTTTATTACTATAAGCATCAATACGTTAATACAGCAATGCCGTATCAATGGAGTTCTATGGGGAAACAATGCTGCTTTAAAGTCTCATCTGCTGCATTGTATCATTTACACCTTCGCCCGAGAAAATTCGGGGTAAATAAAGGGTTCGATGCTGATGGCTTCGCCTGTTCTTTCATCCACACGGACAAAAGCCCCGCACATTTTCATATTGTTTTCGGCGGGCACGTATTTGTGAGCAGTTTGTAAGATAAACCTTTTGAGAGCAATGTCTTTGTCCATGCCCAGCACGGAATCGTAGGGTCCTGTCATGCCCACATCGGAGATAAAAGCAGTGCCATTGGGCAATATTTGAGCGTCTGCGGTTTGTGTGTGTGTATGTGTGCCGAGCACAGCACTGACACGTCCGTCTAAATGCCATCCCATAGCAATTTTTTCGGCAGTGGCATCGGCATGAAAATCCACAATGACAATATTGGTATGGGCAGTTAATTTTGGCAGAATGGCATCGGCTGTGCGAAAAGGACAATCAATGGCTTGCATATAGGTGCGCCCTTGTATTTGCAATACAGCGACTTTGCGCCCATGTGAGATTTCCGCTATAGCATAGCCCTTTCCGGGATTGCCCGGCGGATAATTGTGGGGTCGCAAGACTAAAGGACTATTGGCGAGCAAAGGGCGGGCTTGCCAATTTTCCCATATATGATTGCCTGTGGTGATAACATGAGCACCGATGGCAAATAATTCATCTGCTTCTTTGGCGGTGAGTCCTTTGCCATTGACAATATTTTCGCCATTGATTATGATGCAATCGGGTTGATATTTTTCAATAAACTCAGGTAAAGTGCGCTTGACAAAAGCAAGCCCTATGTGTCCGACGATATCGCCGATAAAAAGTATTCCGAGTGAGCGTGACATAAAGGGGTGTGATAAAGTGATTAGTAGTAATCTGATGCGATGGGTAAAGAAAAAGTAACCGTAGTTCCTTTGCCTTCATGACTTTCAATAGAAAAATCACCATCATGTAATTCGATGATTCGTTTGGAGATAATCAATCCAAGCCCTACACCTTGTTGTTCATGAATCATGCGGTTAAATTGCGTATAGGCACCAATATTGGCTATTTGATCGGCGGACATGCCGCGTCCATAGTCCTTGATTTCTACTGTGAAAAATTTGGCATTTGCACTCATGCTTACAACAATAGGGGTGCCATTTTCGGAAAAGCGCAGAGCATTGTCCATAAGTTCTTCGAGTACTTTATTGAAGTTTTCGGTGGAGATTTCGATGGCAATTCCCTCAACTTCTCCTTTGATGCTAAGGTCTTCGGCTCTTGCAAATTTCATGGCTTTTGCCATAACCAAATCATACATCGTAGCTCCGGGTTCGACCGTGCGGAATGCTCTCATTCTTTTGTGCATTTCCGGATCGGCTTTGAAGGACTCTATTTGCACGTATGTGAGGAAGTTTTCCGTGATGCGAAACAAGCGTTGTGACGAGGAGAGTATATCATCGGTCATTTCAATAATTTGGGGTTCTGTTGCCACCGCCGCAATGCTTTTTAAGTATTTAGCCGACCCCATAACTTGATTCAATACAATGCGGAACTCATGTGGTAGGGCATAGGTAACATTGCGCGCCACCTCGCCGGCACGTTCGGTCATTTTTTGCTCTATTCTGTCTCTTTTTTCAAACTGAATGGCAACGACGGCAATAAGTTCATCACGTGTGTATGGCTTTATGAGGTAATCGTCGGCACCTTTGCCCATTCCTGCTCTCATATCCGAGCGTTCGGCTCGCGCAGTGAGGAACACAAATGGTGTGGAGCTGAGAGTGCTGTGCGAGCGAATATAGGTCAGTACACCATAGCCGTCCATTTCAGGCATGGAAATATCGCATAAAATCAAATCAGGTAAAAAATCCTCTATAAGTTCAATGCCTTTTTTCCCATTGGAAGCCGTGCGAACCGTATAGCCCTCAAATTCCAGCAAAAGCTGGGTGCTTTCCAATATATAGTCTTGGTCATCAATAACGGCTACTTTTTTCATGTATCTTTATAGAGAAAGAAAACAATGTTAATTAAAGTGACATCTCATAGTAATGCGCTAACATAAACGATGTTTTTCCCACAATGCACAAGTGATTTTCTCAAGAGTGCAAAGGATAGACTCTTTACGAATCATATATGTTCGGTTGCAAAGTTAGCAAAAAGTATAGAGTATGCCGCTAATAACCTGTATTAAAGGTATTTTTGTGAAGAAAATATACGAGGGTGAGAATACAATGAAAACAGAAAACGAATTGTTGAAGAGCCGCCGCGCAGGTGTGGTTTTACCGATATTTTCATTACCGTCTAAACATGGTATAGGCGATATGGGTATCGGTGCATATCAATTTTTGGATTGGTTAAGCGAGTCGGGAATGAAGGTATGGCAAATGTTGCCGATTGGACCTACCGGCTATGGCAATAGCCCTTATTCGTCATACTCGGCATTTGCAGCTCAGCATGTGTTTATCTCACTTGACATTATGTATCGTGACGGACTACTGGAGAAAAGACCCGGTCAACATTCCTTTTCTGCCACATCCGTAGATTATGATAAAGCAGCGACGTATAAACATCGTTATTTGCTGCTTGCCTATGAGAAATTTGTTCGTTCTGCATATCCAAAACTTCGTAATGATTATATCGCTTTTGTTGAACAACAAGCGCATTGGTTATTGCCATATTCATGGTTTATGTCTTTGAAACAGAAGTATGGGCAAAAGCCGTGGTATCGTTGGGATACAAAAGATCGTGTATTTGATAGAAATGTATTAACCCAAAAAATGGGTAATGATAGCACAGCGCATTTCCATTGTTTTTTGCAATTTATTTTTCATAAGCAATGGAATGAGTTGCGGGGTGCGGCTGCGAAAAAAGGCATAATTCTCATGGGTGATATGCCAATATTTGTTGCTCATGATTCGGCGGATGTGTGGAGTAACCCTTCAGAATATACCGTGAGCACTTCCGGGGAAGTGCAGATGGTAGCCGGAGTGCCACCCGATTACTTTTCGCAAACCGGACAATTATGGGGCAATCCATTGTATCGTTGGGATAGCATGAAAGAAAATGGTTTTTTATGGTGGCAGCAACGTTTCCAGCGGCAATTTTCTTTGTTTGATTGTGTGCGTGTTGATCATTTTCGTGGCTTTGAGTCATATTGGGAAATTCCGGGCAATGCAGCCACAGCAGTAAAAGGTACATGGCAAAAAGCACCGGGTAAAGAATTATTTGAGGTCTTATTGCGGAAATTTGGAACATTGCCGATTATTGCCGAAGATCTTGGGATCATCACCGATGAAGTGCGTCAGTTGCGAGACTATTTTTCCTTCCCGGGAATGAAAGTATTGCAATTTGGTTTTGATTCACGCAATCCACACAATGAATTTTTACCTCATAATTTTACACACAACAGTGTTTGTTATACAGGAACTCATGACAATGATACCACAGTGGGGT
>JAYRWZ010000493.1:0-8973 GCA_041917875.1 Chloroflexota bacterium
TGAATGACTTTATCACTCATGCTTCCATTGATTCTTTGCGCGAGACATTTTTACCGGATTATTATTCTATTCAGCAAATACTTGATGAAATTCACATCTCTATACTGCCGCTTATATCTACAAGGCATCAAAACTTGCAACTTGTTGTTTCTCAACCACATCAGACCATATTTGTTGATAAATCCATGATCGCTTTTATTGTTATTAGTTTATTAAAAAATGCTTCTCGTTACTCGCCGGAACACACGACAATCTCTCTGGAGTTTCTTTGCACAGAATCAACAGCATATATAAAAATCACGGACACCGGCATAGGGATTAAATCAGCGGAACTTTCAGATTTATTTTCTCCTTTTATCCGCGGCAGTAATGTTGGCAATGAATTAGGCAGCGGCTTGGGTTTGTACATTGTTAAAGAATTTGTTGAATTGCATGGCGGCACCGTGAATGTGGAAAGCGTAGAAGACAGCGGTTCAACATTTACGGTAACATTGCCACTCACAAAACGCAATCTGTAAGTATATGGATTCACAAGAAGATTTTCATGATATTGCTGCGGCATTGCATCGTTCCTATGAACTTGTTCCACGCTATGAGTCAATTCAATCTATTGATGAATTACGTCATGCGCTTGCGGAACGTATAACCGCCTTACTCTCCACGCATCCTGAAAAACTCATGAATATACTCTATCGTTTTGATGTCAATGAGGAAAAAATACATGAGGTTTTTACTACGGTTTTCCCATTTGATATACCACTCATGGTAGCCGATCTTATCATAGAAAGGCAATATCAAAAATTACTGACACGTCGGCTTTACTCATCGGGAAAGTCTGAATTTTGGTAAACGGAACTCCTCCATGTCATTAAATGATTTTTTCTTCGTAAGTTGCTGAATCAAATTGGCTCAATTTTATTCATTGTCAAAAAATTTTTCTTATTACAAAGTATTTTTTTGTTGTTTATGAAACCGTTTGTGTATAGTGTATCAGTTTTTCTTTTCTTGTGTCTCCTAGCCCATTCTTTGAAGGCACAGGGGCAACATTTGCCATTGTATCTCTTAGAAAAATCGGACAATATGGTTCAAATGGAGCATGATCATATTGATTGCACACCGAAAGTGCATCAAAGTGCATCGTCGTATATAGTGCGCCGCCCCTATGATGTATTGGCCTATAGACTTTTTATGGATTGGCGTAATCCATTGTCCACCATTGAAACACCGAGTATAAATCGTCGCTATTCAGGCATCAATGCAATTCATGTTCGTATAGACACAGCATCACTTACTACTCTTCGTCTTGATGCGCTCAATATCAATATTGACAGTGTTGTTATTGCCGGCACAAAAAGCAATGCCACAGCGCAAGACTTGGAATGGGTGATAAATTTAGGAAAAACATATTTACGTGATGACACGCTAACTCTTTTTGTTCATTACACCTATATCGGCGAACCGAATCGTGGATTTCATGCTTACTCCAAAGGAGAACCATCCGGTATAACCGATAAGAGCGGTAAACAGTTGGTCAATCCTGAAGGTATCGTTTACACAATGAATCAGCCCAATAATGCACGCTATTGGATGCCTTGTAATGATGCGCCCTACGATAAAGCCAGAGCATCCATAACGGTACGTGTTCCCCGCACCGAAGGCGAAAAAACACCATTTTCTGTTTCCTCAAATGGTCTTTTGCAATCCATTACTGAGGGCACTGATGCTCAAACGGGTAAACGATATGCAGATTATCTGTGGTCAGATACAACTCTGATACCTACCTATCTTATGGTTGCCAATGCCTCGCGTTTTACTATGTTTCGGCAATGGTATAGAAAGGTCACCAATCCCGGCGATTCAATTCCAATTGATAATTATGTATGGGAAATTGACATGAAAGCAGACACGGACGATAATGCAGAAATGAATGCCGTTCAAACTTTTGGCGATGCTCCGAATATGCTTGCGGCTTATTCGCGATTGTTCGGCGAATATCCTTTTGTTAAATACGGTCACACTGTGGCGGCACCCTTTAATTTCGGCGGTATGGAACATCAGACGATGACAACAACAAACAGATCATGGGCACGGCGCTGGAGTGCCGTCGGCATAGCTCATGAAGTGGCTCATCAATGGTTAGGTGATTTAGTCACTTGCGCAACATGGAAAGATATATGGCTCAATGAAGGGGGAGCTACTTGGGGCGAAGCATTATGGTATGAATCATGGGGCGGGAATGATATGTATATACATCACATGAATGTTCGAAGAAACTTTTATATAAATTCCGGAACACAGCCGCCCGTTTGGGGCATTCCGCTTGAACGAATTTTTAATTATGCCACCACCTATTGCAAAGCGGGTTGGGTTTATCACATGATGCGTAAGGTGTCAGGTGATGAGAAATTTTTTACTTCTTTACGCTCATGGATCAACAAGCACCGCTTCGGTTCAGCTGAAACAGCAGAGCTTCAACAGCATTTAGAACAAGAAATCCAACTTGACGGAATGACATGGGAGCAATTTTTTACGCAGTGGCTTTATTCTGCGGGGCATCCCGTGTATAGCGTTTCAGCAAACTCAACTCCCGATGGCAATGGAAATTTCAATACAAGCATCACAGTAGAGCAAAATCAATCGGGCACCCTTGTCCCTCATGTTTTTATTATGCCTTTAACGCTTGAACTACGTGCAAAAAACGGCTCCGGTATTCCTGCTGAACGTAAAATATTTCTTAATAATCAGCGCAAACAAACCGTCGTGTTTGAAACAAAATTTCCTGTTACTGATGTAGTTATTGACCCTGATTCGGCTATTTTAGCAGAGAGAACGAATTATCTTACATCTGTATCCGATGAAACATCACATTACAATACATCTATGATATATCCGAATCCGGCACATAACAGCATTACCATATCATTGTTTAATCCGCAGAATCAACATTATCACATATCAATTCTTAATAATCAAGGCAAAGAAATAGCAATTATTCATGAGGGATTTATTCCCGAAGGAGATTTTGTATATTCAAGGGACATACGCTCTATTGTATCAGGTCTATACACTGTACTTATACGCACGCATAATTCAATACAAGCGTTGCCCTGCACGATTTATCATTAATGTTGGGTACAAATAGCCGTATGACTGAATTATCCGAATTATCGCTTCAAAAGTACCACTCCGGTGCCGAAAAATTATTAAAGGGCATACCGGCATCGGCGGGTATCGCAATTTGTTCTCACAATGTTGTTGTTATTAAAAAATTACGGCAATCGAAAAACATAAAGGTTTCGCCGGAAAAAATACCTGCTGAAATTGAAAAATTTACCCTTGCCATTGAAAAAAGTCTTGCAGAACTGACGTCTGTTATCTATGATGAACATGAGACAGAGGTGCGTGAAATTATGGAAACATATTCAATGATTTTACAAGACCCGACATTACAGCAAGCAATTACAAAAAGGATATATACGACACGCTCCGCTGTTCAGGCAATCGAAGATGAATTTGATGCTCAATGCTCATTTTTTCAGAATGCTAAAGACGAAGCAATGCGCGAACGATCCGCAGAATTAGACCATGTGCGCCACAGATTGCTTGTGCATATAGGCAAAAGAAAACCCCTCAACGATATTAACAGCGGTGCCATAATTATTTCTCACAGCATTACCCCCACGGACTTATTGGAACTACATAAAAGAGGAGTATCGGCTATTATTACTGAAATAGGCGGCATCGCATCACATGTTTCAATTTTAGCACGCTCCTTGCGTATTCCTGCAATTATAGGCATACCAAATATCACAAAAAAAATTCCGGAAAGTTGTACCGTTATCTGTGATGGCTATTCAGGTACAGTTGTTGTTAATCCGTCTGCACATACTCTATTGGATTATGAGCAAGAACAAGTCAAAGAGCAAAAAAAACAAAAAGCCCTTGGGCAAATAATCGAATTGCCTTGTGAAACAACCGATAAACATACCATAAAATTATCGGCAAACATAGAAACACTCGAAGAAGTGGATGCTGCAATAATGTCAGGGGCTTTGGGCATCGGTCTTGTACGCACGGAATATTTAGTGAAAAGTGACGGCAGTTTTCCTTCGGAAGATGAGCAATATCAATGGTATAAAGAAATAGCAGAACGTATGTATCCTCATACGGTGACTATTCGTGTTTTTGATGTGGGCGGTGACAAAAAAGGAGGGGTTAAACGTGAAGAAAACCCTGCGCTCGGTTATCGAGGGATACGTTTTTTATTGGGAAACAAGAAAATATTTCGCACCCAGATTCGCGCTATTTTACGAGCTTCAAATCATAAAAACATTAAAATAATGCTGCCGATGATATCACATATTAAGGAAATTAAGCGAGCAAAAAAAATTATAGATAATGTAAAACATCAATTACGAGAAGCACATATACCGTATGACACACATATTCCGGTGGGCATTATGATAGAAACGCCTGCTGCCTGTTGTATTGCTGCCGATTTGGGGAAATATTCGGATTTTTTCAGTATTGGCTCCAATGATCTTGCTCAATACACCTTGGGTGCGGACAGAAATAACGGATATGTTGCCGATATGTTTAATGAATTACACCCTGCTGTTTTACGATTTATGTATGATGCCGTAGCCGGAGCTAAAGCAAATGGAATTCCAATTTCTTTATGCGGTGAATTAGCAGCATGGAACACCATTACCTCATTGCTTATAGGTATGGGAATCACAGAATTATCAGTTGCCACACCCGCTCTTTTACTTATTAAAAGTAAAATTCGTAAGACACATTTTGAATCGGCAAAAAAAACAATTGAAAAGATATTATTGTCGGGTAAAATACCAAAAGAATTTAGAGAAAAAGTCAAAAAAAGAAAAACAGTAAAGAAATAATTATTCGGCAGTGCCCAATGATGTGGCATTCGTACGTGAGAACTCAGCTAAGGCAATAGCAAACATATTTTCCGCCATTTTATATGAGCCGACGCTACCGCCGTTCCAAATAATAGAAAAGCATAATTTTTCACCATCGCGTGTTGTAACATATCCTGCAAGCGCGCTGACATTACGTAATGTTCCTGTTTTTGCACGTACATTATTATGTGCCGCCGTTCCAATCATTCTGCGGCGCAATGTGCCATCAACACCGGCAATAGATAAGGAATTATGAAATTGCTGTGCAAAATCAGATTGAGCTGCTTTTGTCAGTAAATCCACTTCAGTTTTGGCAGACACTAAATTCTTCCTGCATAATCCTGAACCGTCGTTAATACAAACGCCCTCTGTATAAATACCTAATTGCGCAAGTTCATCAGTAATAGTTTTTGCTGCTATGCGCCCTGTGTTTTCTTGCCCGCCCTTAAAACCACCGATCATTTTAAATGTTTGTTCTGCTAAAAAATTATCACTGTTTTTATTTACAAGATTGAGCATTTCGGTAACGGCACGTCGGCTTTCTCCTACTATATAAGCATTTTCAGGCATTTTTTTTATCCCAATAGTACCCGTAATTTCTACACCTCCGCTTTTTAAACGATTGGCTAATGAACCGGCAACAGCCAACTCAGGTTTGGCAATGGCATAATGTTTTGAAATAATACCACCGGAGCCTAATGAACCGACAACATTAAAGTGTTGTATGCCATCTTTTTGTACAGTGCCATTGATATGTATTGCCGGACCTCTTGATTTATTTTTTACGCGACGGGGTGGGGGTGGTGCATCGCCCAGACGATGTAACCACAGTTCGGGATTCTCAATTGCCATTGTGTGGCGACGATTTTTACGTATTTTCTTTTTAACTGCACCTTTGTTAATCGCTGATTTTTTTCCTGTTCTTTGTTGTATTGTACTTTTTTTTGCGGAACGCTTTTGTTTTTGTATCCGAGTATGTTTACCGATAATTGGCTTGCGCAACATCGTTTGATGTACCGTAGAAATAAAGGCATCAGATGGCGGAATGGTTTGAACGCGGGGGGGATTACCTCCCGAAACCATGACGGTCATAGAATTACGATAATATCCGAGAGCCGTAATCGGAGGCAACGGTTCAACAATTTCACCATCGCCGCTATAAATATGGCGTTGCGTCACATTATCAAAATAACTGCCATCGCCATATATGTTACCCACTATTTTTTTTATTCCGGCTTTCTCAATTTGATCAGCCAATTGTTCGATATCACTGATAGTGAGGAGTGCATCTCCTTTACCGACGATATAGACATTGCCATTCAAAAGTCCACTATTCTGAGGCTGAGCATCAGTAGCAACAATAGTAGGAATACTATAATCTCCGCCCATAATGTGCAATGCCGTATAAGTACTAAACAATTTTGTAGTCGAAGCCGGTGTTAATGGTTGGCGTGAATTATAGTCAAAAATTACTTGATTATTGTCAAGAGAATAGACCATTGCACTTACTTTTGTTCCATTAACTGCTATTTTGTTAATGATAGTTTGAAGCGTTTGAGTTAATTGTTTGGTTGATTTTTGGGAGGTATCTGCGCCCCCTGATTGCGAGAACACAGGCATTGCCATGATCAAACACAATAATGCTGCAATACTATATCCTACTGTATAACGAATACGTACATTCATAATCATTTGTATAGATAATCTTAGGAAGGTAACGCTGATTTTGCTGCTTAGTCAACGTTAATAACTGCAAAATTACGTTTTTTAGCAGTAAGAGACTATGACAAAATGTCATGGAGTGCTTAATTAGCGCACCGTGGACATATCCGAAGCGGCATCAAATTCAGTTTTAAGTGTTTCGAGTAAGTGAAGAAGAGCATCTTCATCATCCAGCGTAAACTTAGATTGTACCTGGGACAATAGATCTTCGGGAATAAAGAGTGGTTGTGTACGATTATCAAAAGTCCATTTTGTGAAACCGGCATTTGTAGCAAAAAATTCGGACAGTCCGACAAGCCCGGTCAATATACGATTTTCCATGGCAACATTTCTCTGTGAACCCTTTTTACTTTTCACATCCACTTGAGAAGTGCTTTCAGTATTATTCAAATCGAAGGACATTACAGGCAAGGGGTCATCAGACCATTCTTTCGTATGATGATGGAAAATCGCGCAGCGTAACTGCTCCGGCAAATTCCAACGTTCCGCAAACCATAACCCTATATCATTGTGTGTATTATGAAAAACAGTCATTTCTGCCTCATGGAATGAAAACCCCGACTGAAGTTGGAGTTTTCTTACTTCAGCAAATTCCTTTGAGAGGAACTGAGCCGCAACCAATATGCCTATGTCGTGGATTAATCCTGCTACAAATGCTTCACCGGCAACGCGATAGCCCAATTTTCTTGCCAGAAAGCGAGCGGTGGAACCACAGTAAACGGAATAGTTCCAAAACTCTCTGACATCCAGCACCTCCGTTCTCATGGTCGCAAAAATTCTTTGTACTACCAAGCTTAACAGTATCTCCTTGACCGCTGAAAGGCCTAGGATAACAAGAGCAAGTTCGACAGTAGAAACTTTGCGAAGTAAACCATAAAACGGAGAATTAGCTACGGCAAGCACGCGCGCGGTCAACGAAACATCTCTTTCGATAATTCTTGCTAAAGAAGCAGCACTTGCATTGGGGTCATCAATAGATTGCAAGACAGCAGCAGCAGTTGCCGGAATGGTTGGCAAATCTTTACGAGCCTCCAATTTTTTGCGAATCTTCTCATTAAGCATGGTCATAATCCCGCAGTTTTTTGCGAAGATCATTAATTGTCTGAGTATGGATTTGGCATACTCGGCTCTCTGTCACATTCAGATGCAAGCCGATTTCTTTAAAGGTGAGTTCTTCATAATAATATAACGACATAACTAATCGTTTTTTTTCCGGCAGCTTTTCCAAATATCGGACGATAAATTCCTGTTGTTCCTCATCTTGCAATGATTGTAATACATCATTCCAATCGGGGTCTTCAATCTCTTTTGGGACGGACTCTTCTTCATCAGTGGATTGTGATGGTACTCCATTGTAGAGTGACAGTGCAGAAATTGAAGCAGCAGTTGCCGAAAGGTAGCTCTGATATTCATCTTGTGACACATTTAACTTTTGGCGAATTTCTTCAGATGTAACTTCCCGCCCTTCTTGGCTGCGAAGTGCATCCGCCGCAGCAAGGTACTCTTGTACTCTTTTACGTGCAGAACGAGAGAGCCAATCCAACCTTCGTAATTCATCTAATATCATACCTTTAACACGAGGCATAGCGAAGGTCTCGAACTTCAACCCTCGTTCGGCTTCAAATCTATCTAATGCTTCATTTAAGCCAACAATACCAAAACTTATGAAGTCTTGTTCAGACAATATCGAATGTGAGGGAATATGTAAACCATTCACAACATATCTCACCAACCAGACATAATGCAACATAAGCCGATGGCGCGATTCTCGGCTATGCGAAGACAAGAACTCACTCCAAGTAAGTTTTAGCTCATCATCTGCAAGTTGTTGTTGTAACCCTGACATTTACAGTAATTCCTATGATATTATTGTCTAATTTTCTGATAGCTCTTTCTCATTATTACCGGCAACATTCGCTTGAGCGTTTTGTATCTCTAACAATCGCTGCCTGCGTTCTTCTTGTATTCGCTCTGCCTCTTGCTTCAATTCTTCAATATATTGCAGATGTTCTTTCTCCCTCATATTACCAAGTACCGTGAATACAGCAACCAAGATTATGCCTCCCGCAATTGCGACCGCACTGAAAATTAAGAATGATTTGAAAAATATACCGACTATATCATTGGGATTAGAAACATAATACAACACAAATGAAATTGAAGCAACAAGTACGCTAAATTGGAATAACGCTTTGATTGGATAATCGCTGTAAAGCGGCTTCTTCTCCTCTTTCTTCTTTTTTGCATTCTTTTTTGTCGCAGCCATGGAGTATCATCGTCAATATTGAATCTTAATTTCTCTTATTGTACAATCAACATTATTGCTAAA
>JAYRWZ010000494.1:0-4137 GCA_041917875.1 Chloroflexota bacterium
TGGTCATTGTTATATTTTTCGGCGGGAAAAAAATTCCCGAATTGATGCGCGGTCTCGGCAGCGGTGTGCGTGAGTTCAAAAAAGCATCGTCGGTTGATAATCCCGATAATACGAAGGACAAAAAAAACGAGCAAGAGTGATGTATTCCGATCATTTCCGACGGCTTGCACGCTATGACCAATGGGCGAATGAACGTGTATTGGAGGCGTTGACACAACTTGAACCCAATGCTTCCCATACCGCTCTGCATCTTATGGGGCATATACTCGCAGCAACAAATGTGTGGTTACGAAGAATACACGGATTGTCCCTCGAAGGCATTCAGGTTTTTCCCCACCCCACATTAGGAGAATGCAGGACTATGTTTGAACAAACCGCCTCTGATTTGGCACATTTTTGTGATGGACTGACCGAAGAGCATTTGAAAAGAGTCATCAGCTATAAAAATTTGAAAGGATTAGAATGGAACACCTCTGTTGCTGATATACTGACGCATCTGTTTAATCATGGCACATATCACAGAGCACAAATTGCAACTCGCTTGCGTGAAAGCGGTTTTAATCCTGCCGTAACAGATTATATTGCTTTCGTTCGTTAGTTTTTTTTTGACAACATATCTTTTTTTGTTTTTATTGATTCGGTTATTCTATGTTTGATATTGGCGGTGGTGAGGTTCTTCTGATTCTTGTATTCGTACTCTTGATGTTCGGACCCAAGAAAATACCCGAAGTGATGGCTGCGGTGGGCAAGGGCATTCGTCAATTTCGGCAAGCACAAGATCAGATTAAACAACAATTCCGCGATATGTCAGCGGAGATGGAGCAGGCAACGGAAATTACTCCTCAACCCAAGAAAACATTTACGGTTGTGGCATCCACCGACAATGATGAGCCGCTACCAAATGCCATTGATACTCACACAAGTGATGAAGAGAACCACTCCCCGTCATCGCCCTCTGTGATAGTGCGGCAACCGGAAGGAATCATTGCTCGAACGTCGAGTCCACAACAAAACCCAGATACTCCATCAACAGAATCTATGTCATAATACTGAAATTTCATGCGACTATTTTCCGATTCACATCATGCCGTCAAAAACGGCACAACAACATTTACAGCCATTACCCAAGAAATCGTAAATGATATTGATCAACGCCGCTCCTTAAACCATTTTCTTGCCATTGACAATGACAATGCGTTACTGCAAGCACAACAGAGCGATACACGATGGGCGGCGGACAATGCACTTGCCCTTGACGGCATGGTTGTGGCAGTGAAAGACAATCTATCCACGCGGAATTTTCCCACAACATGTGCCTCAAAAATGCTCAGCGGCTATCGTCCTGTCTATGACGCTACTGTGGTGGAACGTTTATCAGCTCATGGCGCAATCATCATTGGTAAAACCAATATGGATGAATTTGCCATGGGGTCATCGGGTGAAAACTCCGCTTTCGGCAAAACCCTTCATCCGCTGAATGACGACTATGTTCCCGGCGGTTCATCATCAGGATCAGCGGTAGCGGTAGCAGCCGGTCATGCCCATGCTTCGCTCGGGTCGGACACGGGCGGCTCTGTGCGCCAACCTGCAGCTTTTTGCGGTATCGTCGGCTATAAACCAAGTTATGGCAGATTATCTCGCTATGGATTGGTGGCATTTGCATCATCGCTGGATCAAGTGGGCATTTTCGCTCCGGATATTCCAACAACCGCCGCCGTCATGGATGCCTTATCGGGACATGATCCCAATGATGCAACATCAGCAAACTTAGCTCCCACATGCGCAATGGCAACTTTGGATGAATATGCTCAAAAGCCACTCACAATAGCAGTATTGCCCGAAGACATTATCAAAGACTGTTCACCGGAAGTGTTGGAGGTCTATCAAAAATGCCTTACATTGCTCCAAGACAATGGCATCACCTTAGTTAGTGCTCATATTCCCGCCAATGATGCGTGGATTCCTACATATTATGTGCTGGCAACAGCCGAAGCATCATCAAATTTGGCTCGATTCGATGGCATCCGCTACGGATTTCGTGCAGAAATCAATTCCGATGATGAAGATATTATGACATTAACTCGCTCGCAGGGCTTCGGGATGGAAGTAAAAAGGCGCATTATGCTTGGAACGTATGTACTTTCAGCCGGGCACTATGACGCTTATTACAAAAAAGCACAACAAGCGCGACGACTTATTTATGACGGTTATGAACACATTTTTACGCAAGCGGATGCACTGTTTTTGCCCACCACACCAACAACAGCATTTACGTTCGGCGAAAAGCTCAATGACCCGATTGCAATGTATCTTTCCGATTATTTTACAGTGTCGGCTAACCTTGCAGGCATACCGGCTATCAGCATACCCGCAGGCAATGCTGCCAATGGTTTTCCCGTAGGTATGCAGTTACAAACATCTCTTTTTCAGGATGAGCGATTACTTTCTATTGCACATCGTTTTCAACAACTTTTCCATTCATAAGGAATAACTATGATACTTATCAATGATCAAACAATTACCGATGTGTACAATCGCTCAGCCGAATTAGGCGAAGAACAAATCACAGCTTTAATGGACACAATGGCGACTGAACAGCCCTCTGTTTTAGCATATATGATGGCTAATGCAGGCGAAATGGAAAGCCAAATGGAAGCTGAAACTCTTATGTTTACGGGCGTTGTGCTCTGGAATTGCTTCAAAGAACATTATCCGACAATGCCTATGGTCAATGAAGATATGCTCGACGATAATGAGCAAGAAAATATCGAACTCATGCACCGTCTGGATGAATTATCCTTGCAGGGTGAAACGGATGTTGTGCAAAAAATGATGGAAGAATATCCACAACCGCACCTTTTGTCATTTGCTCTGGCGGCTATTTCCAATGAACCCTACGATGAAGATGAGGAAATGCCCGAGGAGGACATAATAAGCGAAGAAGCGCAAGGCGTAATGATTATACTATTCAAAACAATTATTGATTGTTATATTGATGTAGTGCAAGATAAAGAGTAAATATTCATGTATATATGACAAAAATCTGTCAGCCCATGATCTATCATGGGCTTTTTTTTTGCATAAAGTGTGATTGTGGCGAGTATAAAAAAAGAAAAAACGTGATATAATGACAGTGCAAAGTGATACTTTGGAATGAAGTTACGAAACTCATAGGTGAAATATAATCTTGAAAAGACGGGATATTCACAGCAGAATAATGATGTACTCTATCATGATAAAATTTTAAGACTTGAGATTTGTCTGTATTATGAAATTTTTGTAGTTTTGGGGAAAATGAATGGTGCATTGCGGGAATATGAGTGATGTGCGTAAGTCTAAATGACAAGAAGACAAATGACGGACAACGAACTTAATAAAGACGAAAAACAGGCAGAACTTAAAAAGTATCGGGACTTGGTCTTGTCGACACTTGACTACTACATTGACAACAAGGAAATGCAAATCAAGACAGCTGACTTTGACCCAATAGAACATTTCAAAGGACTTAAAGTACAAACAGAAGAAAATTATCTGAAAGGACGACTGACAAGGCTGAAACAATGGTTTCGTGACTTGACAGAAATGCAAATAGAAATTAGTGACTTAAAATTCAACAAATATCTCCAAGATAAAACCAAGTATGACATTGACATTTTTAAATCCTATTTCCAACGTGTAGACAAGATAATTGAAAAAGGAAAAATCACGTCAGACAATCAGTTTTATGATATCAACATCATGCTTGACCAACTTTGCCATACAGAACCATTGGACATTGAGAAAATTGAAATTTTAAACAAGCTCATTGGTGACTATGAACAACGTATTTCGAAAAAGACAAGAAAGCCGACCGCATAACAGCCGTAACTATTGCTCAACTCATCGGTCATTTTTTTAGCAAAATATTTGATATGGTATAAAGCGTGGAGTGGAATCACAGTGAAGAATCTCTAAATAACTGTATTTACTCCGGACAGAGTAATTTACTTTTCTCATATTGAACTTGTTTAAAGATTCTTTAAGAGAATAATAGCACAGGCTAAATGCCAAAAAGCAAGATGGTTTACTGATTTTTTTTCATATCTGATGACAAGTGTTCTAAAACTATCAATCCAAGCAAATAAACGTTCATTAACA
>JAYRWZ010000495.1:0-4896 GCA_041917875.1 Chloroflexota bacterium
AGTGTCGGGAGTATATTATATACAGGCATTATCGAATGGTTACACAGAAACGATAAAAACGATTTATGTCCCTGAGAAAAAATAATACTATTTCTATGTTTATATTCACGATTATGAGTGTATGGAATTTTCAGTATTTCAATTCTTTGCGCAACAAGGGAAATAATGGTGAAAATTTTACAATCACTGTAATCTTGGTGTAATTTGATAGTAAAACCATTCTTAAACCTATAAGGTTTTAAATACCTTATAGGTTTGGAATATCCGTCGGAGTGCGCCGCCAGACCTCAATGATGAGAATTGGGGAAATATCCGGTACTATCATATATAATGTGGCTGTATAGGTTTTGTATAGGTCTGTTTTTTGTAAGTCATTGTCATATATATATTCGACATCATATTTGTGCATATAATCGTATAACCGATAGTATTATACGTATTGTATAGGTTTTGTATGGGTCTGTATTGCAAGGAGTTGTAATACCGTCACTCTATGTGAAAAAAACTTTTGGCATTGTTTGGAGATATGTAGCAAAAAGTGTATTTTCGCACTAAGCACGTGTGTCCACGGCAAATAGAGCATAAAATATACAAATCCGGATTGTATAGAGAGACCCTGCGCTCTTCGACCGTTGCCAACGTAGCCCTAATGTCTGTTTAATTTATTTATTATGGAGTGTTTCTATGAACACAACATCTTTTTCTTTCTCGCACGCACGAGAAACTCGGGGGGGGGTACTCCTCTCCATAAGCACATTTATCATTGTGCTTTTGAGTACCATGTTTTTTGCTAATAGTGTTGCGGCACAATGCCCGCCCGGCTGGGATTACGGCACAGCGATGTACCCATACCCTGGTGTACCGAATTGTACGGTAATCATCAAATATTGTTATAGGGTCTGGGGACTGTCCGGACCTGCAACTCCTCCATATAATAATACTACTCACCGTCTTGAAGTATTTGTTAAAGATATAGAATATTGGGGATGCCAAGGTAGTGATCAAGTCGTATTACAAGAGTACTTTGATGATATAGCGACAAATTTACGTGGCTTGTTAGATTTTCCTGCTGGTGAACCTTGTTTGAATAATGATGGAACCCCCAAGACTGGTTTACCTACTGTTCTTCGTTTTTATGCAGGAGATTGCCGAACACAGCCAATCCATGTCGGACAAAGGACCGATTATGATGCTCAAGGCAATCCCTATATTCGACAGGTCTATGTGTCTAAGAATTGTAGTGAAGAATCTCAGAATTGTGTTGCTGAGTTTACTGTATGCTTAGATGCACTTGGCAATCCTGTTTATACAAGAGTTGCATCTTCACCACCACCACAAACAGTATGCGGTACAACAACAGTATATTGCGGTTATCCCGCTTGTTTTCCGCCGGGAGAAATAACCGTTCAATGTAATCCATTCTGTTTTTAATTATTTATTCAAGGGAGCGGAGTATTTCCGCTCCCTGATTTTATGAAAGGTAATACTATGAAAATTATGTTAAGTGTCATAGTCATCATGCTTTCTATTTCATCTGTGCATGCTCAATATTATTGGGAAAGACTTGCCGACAGAGATTATGGTTATAATCCTATAAGTCAATTAGCGATACGTGAGGTAGCATGGACAGGTAAATATTTGATAGGAACAGGGTTTCGTTATGAATCAAAAATAATAATAGGACCTAATGTAATTATGGATACGGCAGCCAGTCAATATTTTGGATATTCCCTTGACAGCGGCAAAACATGGACAAGTGTCGAACCACCGATATATGCACAAAAAGTACGGTCAGCAACTAGGATCGAACAATTAATAATTCTTGATTCATTAAATTTTATTGCTTGTGGAGGACATGATAATTTACAAAAAAATAATTTACTTCGCTCAACAGATGGTGGTAAATCATGGTATAGTTTTAAAGACAAAATTGATGGCATAATGCATGATCCGCGTATTAGTTTTTATGATAATAAAAAAGGCATCATGGCAGGAAGTGCATTAAAGCCACAAACGAATGAAAATGTATTTTTCCATACGGAAGATGGAGGTAATACATGGACATCATCTACTATGTTACAGAATGTGGATAGTTTAAATAGAGATGATTATTTTTATTATAACAATCCAATTTGGATTGATTCAATAACGGTCTTTAATTTTAATTATAATACATATGGTGCAAATCAAACTCCTCATACATCTCGAACATATATTTCTTATGATAAAGGATATACATGGCAAAATCTTGGTTGTAGAGTGAAAGGATATGAAGGAGATTCAAGCCGTAAAGTACATTTTTTCAAAGTATATTTCCCTACTCCAAATAAAGGATATGCATTTGGTTCGATTGGTGAAGGTGAGGAGCGGCAATTAGTTGCATTTATTACAGATGATAAGGGATTATCGTGGACAATAGCTGAGTCAGGAACTGATTATTATCCAATAAATGGACGAGCATTTGGTCAAGACACTTTTGTCTATGTCACGGGGTTTGGAAAAGTACGCTATACATTTGATGGCGGTAGAACATGGCAATATTTGATAGATAACAATGTTATGCATTTTTACCAGGGTAATGATGTTATTGATTTAATGTCTTGTGCCTATTTTTTTTCATGGAATAATGCTGTATTATTTTCAACAAAACCGACATATAAAGGCGGTACAAAAGTTGATAACCCTCCTGTTTATCGTTTGCGTCAAGGTACTGTTTCTGTTGACGATATAGAATCGAAAGTGGAGTCGGTGGGTTCGGGCAGTATTTACAGTGTATATCCACAACCTGCATCGCAATTTATAACATTTGATTTATATGCTGTTCCAAAGAGTTCAGATGTAACATTTAAGGTCTATACGATGTACGGCGTTGAAGTAGGCGATTATACCGAACAATTAGAGCAAACATCAAGTTCGTATGGTTGGAAGAGCATGAAGTTAGATATATCATCGCTGCCGACGGGTCTTTATATAGCGCATTTACAGGCAGGCATTCGTTCTGATTCCTTTTCTTTTGTTATTGTACACTAACACATATTTACCCCAAGGGTTATTCAATCTTTGGGGGTACTTCTCAAGGAGTTGTCAGATTATGAAAAAAAGTGTGTACAAATTTGCATATATACTTCAAAAAGTGTATTTTCGCACTAAGCACGTGTGTCCACGGCAAATAGGCGAATGTAGGGACCCAACCGTATTTTGATCAAACACTCTATTACGTATATGTTTTTTTCACATTTTATAATTAGTTGTATGCAAAGAATATTGCTTAGTCTCGTCTTACTCTTTTCACTACAGTATCACGGCTTGTCGAACGATGGACCATTAGATAATCTGCAACATATATTGGGTAATTTGTGGGAAGTAGATGTCTATGGTGATGAACTTATAGCCGCTTGCGGTGATAATGGCATTATTATGCTTTCGCGGGATGCCGGAAAGACATGGGTACAACCCTATACCCGTACAGATATTCCACTGTATGATATTATATGTCCCGATGCTTCAACTATTATTGCCGCCGGGCAAAAAGGAATTATCCTACAAAGTTATGATAGAGGAAAAAATTGGAAATCCGATACTGTGGGTACTGAGCAAGAGAATTTTCTTTCCCTTGCGATAGAGGGCGACACAATACTTGCAGTCACAAATATTGGAACAATGTATCGTTCTCTTGACCGCGGTATATCATGGAAAGTAGTATTTACATTGCAAACAGCATTGAGCAAAGTATTTTCACTTTCGCAAGGTCAATGGTTAATAGGTGATCGCCGCGGCGGAATATGGTATTCGGACAATAATGGTATGACATGGAATCAATCACAAGGCGATACTATATTTAATTGCGCAGAATGCAGAGTAAAAGCATTTACACGCTTAGACAATAATACTGTTCTTGCATTGGCAAATTCCACATTATTCAGTAGTACTGATAATGGCAAAACATGGAAAAAAAATGAAGATTTATTACCCTTCGGTAATGATATGATGCGTCATCCGATGGAATCACGGAGTATTATTTATGTTGATTCCACGTATGGAACAAAAGTCTATAATCTTGATCAAAGAAAATTCCACTTCGATTCAGTCTATAATTTTGAATATCTTGCGGGTTATGGTCATGGAAAAATAGGGATGACCGCATCCGGCAAATTTGTGTCCATCGGCAGACAAAAAAGAATTCTTATGCGAGAATCACTTACCGATAGGTGGAAATTACATTGTTTAGCCCCTTCTTCTTTAGTTTCTTTTGTCATGTATAATGATTCGCTTGGCTGGATTGGATCTGTCAATGGTAATATATTTCGTACCAGTGATGGCGGTGTAACATGGTTACCGCAGGATACATTTATCTTATTGCCGAATAATAATCTCCGTGTAGATAATAGATTGTTATTTTTTGCATATAAAGATAGTCTGAATATCGTAGGATATCATTACAAAGGAGGTATGGTTTCTTCCGATAATGGCGGAAAAGTGGTCAAGGAAAATCGCTCTCAATTAAATGGCCCGAATATAAGTCAAGTGATTGCCTTGCCCGGAAAAGGATATTATATGGCATGGAATATCAATTATCAAAATAGTGACAGTATATTTTATTATTCATGTTTATCATATTCCGAAAGCGGCTCGGGATGGGATACTCTTGTCTATAGGGCAGATAGCAGCAATAAAATTAATGGATTCCCTCCATATATCAATTTCTGTTTTCTCCACAAATCACGGATTTGGTATCAAGTATCTTCTGTAAAACAACCCGATAGTCTTTATTATTCTGATGATAATGGTGCAAGCTGGCAAAAAGCTCAGTATGAATATCTGTATGGAAATCTATACGGCATGGTATTTATAGATGATACACTTGGCTTTATGATGGATAATAATTCATCTTTTACA
>JAYRWZ010000496.1:0-14661 GCA_041917875.1 Chloroflexota bacterium
ATATTCGCTAAAGCTAAAGGCAACATTACTTTCCACCCTAAAGACATTAATTGGTCATATCGGAAACGAGGTAAAGACCATCTTGTCTGAATAAATAAGAAAAGAAAAGGAATCATTTTGCCTACGACGACGCTAAACTGTACTAATGCACGGAGTACACTACCCTCTTGCAATCCGAGCGTTTCATATAAAAATGGTACATCCCAGCCACCGAAAAACAGCAGTACCATCATAGCACATGCAGTGACCATATTCACATATTCAGCCAAAAAGAATAAGCCGAATTTCATACCTGAATATTCAGTGTGATAACCTCCTACCAATTCGGGTTCTGCTTCCGGTAAATCAAAAGGGGTTCTGTTGGTTTCGGCAAATGCAGATACAAGAAAAATAATAAAACCCAATGGTTGGAAAAATATGTTCCAGTGTCCTCCATTTTGAGCTTGGACAATGTGCATCAAATCTAAAGATCCTGAGAGCATCAAGACACCAATGAGTGAAAGTCCCATTGATAATTCATAAGAAATCATCTGAGCAGATGAACGTAATCCACCTAATAGCGAGTATTTATTGTTCGATGACCAACCGGCCAAAGTTAGACCATAAACACCAACCGATGACATACCTAATATGAATAATAACCCCACATTAATATGAGGAGCTATTGAAAGATATACCTTCTCGCCACCAAGATAAAAATATTCGCCAAACGGTATTACGGCATAAACAGCTATGGCAATTCCTATGGAGATGACAGGTGCAATTGCATGAAAGCCCTTATTTGCAAGAGTGGGAATGATGTCCTCTTTTAAATAAAGTTTAAATACATCGGCAAAAGATTGAAACAAGCCCAATGGACCAACACGATTGGGACCAACCCTATTTTGTATCCATGCAGAAATTTTACGCTCAAAATATACTAAGTACGCAGCTGCTATGAGCAATCCGTTTACAATAAGAAACATTTTGAGACCGAGAACCAAACTTTGTACTAACCACTGTTCCATAGAAAAATATCGCAAAGGTTTAATAAAATGTACTAACTGTCTAAATCATATTAACTGACTTGAGGTTTGAAATAATGCGATTCATATACAACTCCTTTAGATTCCGGAGTTCCTACACGCCCCATTATCATTCCGCCATATTCATCAAGCAATTCATAAGACATACCCTTAAGACCATCAATATGATGGGTCATTTCTTCAAACACGCTTTCACTGTCCTTAAATTGCCACTGCGCATTCATAGCATTCGCAACACCTTGGACAATCCTCCAGCTCATACGTGAATTTCTGCGCTCGCCCTGTGTCCAACGATCATTAAACGCTCCAAATTTATCCCAGCGACTCATTTTCATTCCCATATAACGCTCATTCTCTTTGGTAACTATGGCTGGAGTAAAATGCTGGACTCTTTTTGTGACATTGGTGTATGTTCCTTCGCTTTCGGCATATGTTGATGATGCAAAAACGACATCTGCTTTTTCAGCGGTAACTGTTGCATTGTGGGTATGAACTATAAGCACCTGTATCTTATCCATGACAGATGCTAACTTAGGAATGAGCGCGATGTCTTCATCCATCACATACAACGCTTTAATAAATCCTTGTGAAATTTTATCGGCCAAATGATCAATAGACGTACCATGTTGTGCATGATGTGCTATGCCTGATTCCATTGCACCATGTGCATTGGGCGACATATCACGTGTTCTCAAGAAAGAATCACCAAATTCCTCATTGAAATGCCTCACAAAATCTATATTATTCGTTTTAAGAACAGTTTTAGCAAACTTTGCCAGGAGGTAGTTGTCCTCATTGGAGGATTTTGAAGAGCCGATCACCATAATTTCTTGATGTTTGACACCGCGCAATAACTCGGCTGCCTTCGCATAAGCATCGTTCCAGTCAGCTTTCACTAATTGCCCTGACGAATTACGAATCATTGGATCAGATACACGATTTTCATTGACAAAATCATATTGGGTTAATCTACCATGGTCACACATCCAATACTCATTTACATGCATATTTGTTCTTGGCTCTATACGCATTATCGTATTGTCTCGAACGCCTACCTTTGTGTTGCAACCACGTGAACAACCGGTACATATCGAATCATTGAAACTCATTTCCCAGACACGGGTTTTGAATCGAAAATCTTTACTTGTTAGAGCACCAACCGGACAAATGTCAATCACGTTCATGGAATAAGGACTGTCGAATGTTGTTCCCGGAAAGTTCTCTATGGTTACTTTGTCTCCGCGCTGCACAAAAGTAATTGCCGGCTGTTTGGCAATCTCATCCGCAAAGCGAATACATCGTGAGCATGAGATACAGCGCTCTCCATCAAACATGATCTGAGGACCTAACTCAACACGCTTGGGCTTATGTACTTTTTGTTCATCAAAGCGACTCTTGCCTTTTGAATGCTCAAAACTGTACTCTTGTAGTTTACACTGTCCGGCTTCATCGCAAATTGGGCAATCTAAGGGATGATTGATGAGTAGGAACTCCATCACCGCATTTTGGGCGGATTCCGTTTTGTGGCTTTGCGTGTCAACTACCATACCGTCAGCTACCGGAGTTGCACATCCGATTTGCATCTTCGGCATATAATTCACCATGACATTACCGTCAGCATCATACTCTATGCTACCATCCGCAGCACGTCTGATCGAGCCGACATTTACCAAACACATTCGGCAATTTCCAGCAACGGAAAGTGACGGATGCCAGCAAAAGTGTGGAATATTGATTCCATTGTCTAATGCTGCTTCTATGATTGTTTTACCTGCTGCCGCTTCTATTCGCTGACCGTCTATGATAATCTGTGGCATGTGTCTCCCCTGCTATTTGGGATATTTATGAAGAAATTTTTACCATTGATAATGCAAATTAACTGTTTTTATCGTGTCTGAAAAATCAATAGCACAAAAAAGTATCGTTCGCCGGCTTAATTCATCCCTTTTCATAGCAATTTATCACCAATTTATGACCTCATTCATACTTTCTTTCTATGCTTTTCGTCACACTCTCACATTCTTATAATCACTTTATTTGAACTGCTCTGTTATTTTTGTGGCATTACTTTTACAAGTTTATGAAAATATTTATCATCGTTGTTTTGTTAATAATTACAGCCGTCATCGTAGCTGCCGGCTTTATCTTAGGTGCCATCCGAAGACTTTTCCTTGGAGGCATCAAATCTCAAATGCAACATTCTCAACAGGCTAATGTTGAGTATGATTTCTCAAGCCAACAAAAACAAGTCCTTTACTCTGATGGCAAAACCACAGTCCTGCGCGGGGACAATCAACAATCTGACTCTTAATCCTCAATACTATGAACGAATCGGCTCAACTTATAGCAGCTATTGATGTTGGGACAAACTCCTTCCACATGATTGTTGCATCTGTCTCTGATAAAGGTATTATCAAAATTTATCAACGTGCTAAGGAATCTGTGAGGCTCGGCTCAAGCGCAAAAGACATGAAGCATATTGAAGCAGAAGCGATGAAACGAGGTATTGCTACTCTTAGACGTTTTGCCACACTAGCCAATGAAGCCAATGCCCAGATAAGAGCTATAGGAACTAGTGCTGTCCGTGAAGCACTCAATAGAGAACAATTCATTGAAGCTGTCTATGAGAAAACAGGCATCTCCATCGAAGTCGTTTCCGGACTCGAAGAAGCTCGACTTATCTACCTTGGTGCCATTCATGCACTACCTATCCATCATAAACAATCCTTAATTTTTGACATCGGTGGTGGGAGCACTGAGTTTATCATCGGCAAAAATGGAGAACGGCTCTTCACGCACAGTGCCAAAATAGGGCACATTCGAATGACGCAACGCTTCTTTCCCGACGGAAAAATCACCCCTAAAGCTCTCAAAGACTGTCGCGACTATATTCGTGGCGACCTCATTCCTACGTTCGATACCATCAAATCTACTACCTTCGACAATGCCGTCGCCTGCTCCGGCACCGTTCAAGCAGTCGCTGCCGCCATTGCATTTAAAAAAACCAATAAAATGCCAGAACAATTCAATGGAATTACGCTCTCAAAAAAAGACCTCAACGCAACTATCAATGAAATTCTTGCGGCAACTAACTCAAAACAACGATCCCTTATTCCGGGAATGGACATCGGCAGAAGTGATGTCATCGTCGGTGGAGCACTCATTCTCGAGCAAGTTATAGAAGCTCTCGCCATTGACAAACTCACTTTTTCTTCTTACGCACTTCGCGAAGGCATTCTCTTCGACACTCTGCAAAAGCAAAAAGCGATTCAAGAATATCATCATCTAAGCAATTTACGCTACGAATCCGTTCTTCATGTATGCAATGAGTACCGCGTTCTCATGAAACATGCTAACCATGTCAAACAACTTTCTTCTGACCTCTTCGACGCTTTGTTACCACTACACAATCTTGGCGATAATCAAAAAGAATTGCTCGAAGCCGCTGCCCTGCTTCACGATGTCGGCTATCATATTTCTCCCGAACAACACCATAAACACACATACTATCTCATAAAAAACTGCGTGCTGCCCGGATTCACTAATGATGAAACTGAAATTATTGCAAACATTGCTCGATACCATCGCAAAAGTTTACCTAAACGCAAACATGAAAACTTTAACCATCTGTCACCCCAAGAACAAAAAACCGTACGCATTCTGTCCGGCATACTACGCATCGCTGAAGCATTAGACCGTCGCCTCATCACAGCAGTCACTGCCTTAAATGCTTCGATCAACAACAAAAACATAAACATCGCACTTCAATTACAAAAACCCGACTATGTACCCGACATAGAAATATGGGGAGCTGAACGCAGAAAAGATTTACTCGAACAATCGCTTGATATAACGCTCAACTTTCAATAACTAACAACAAACATCAACCATTCGCTTATGAACTTTGAGACACCATTCAATCACTCAACAAAAAAAAGGAATGCTATGAAACATCTCATCATCTGCTTCTGTGGCGCAATTGCTCTCATGCTCAACTCATGCGCAGAAGAAAACAACGCACAACAACCCGACACCCCTCCGGCTATTACCATGATAACCATTCCCGCCGGCACTTTCGCCATGGGAACTTGGTATGAAAACGGACATGAAAGACCCGTCCGCAATGTCACTATCTCGCGCCCCTTTCTCCTCAGCAAATACGAAGTAACCCAAAATCTTTGGAAAAAAGTCATGGGAAACAATCCCTCGCACTTCATCGGGGACTCCTTACCTGTCGAAAAGATTAACTGGTTCGATGCCGTCACATTTTGCAACAAACTATCGCAAAAATTAGGGCTAACCCCTGTCTATACAATCGTCAATGACACAACCATACTATGGAACAAACAAGCCGACGGATACCGCCTCCCCACCGAAGCAGAATGGGAATATGCCTGCCGAGCCGGAACAACCACCGAATTCTACACAGGAACGTTCAGCAACACACTCATTGATTCCGCACTCGACAAAGCCGGATGGTATTGTGGCAACTCGCAAAACAAAACGCATCCCGTCGGAAAAAAAATACCAAACAACTTCGGGCTCTACGACATGCACGGCAATGTATGGGAATGGGTGTGGGACTGGTTTTCATACTACACACCCAATGACACCACTGACTGGGTCGTATCGCAAAGGCAGCCAATCTATGATGAACCGCACTACAAAAAAATGCAACGCGGAGGCAGCTATGAATGTGAAGGACCTATCCATTATGGACGATCGGCACATCGCCATCAAACATTCCCCGAAATAAGAACTACTTCCTTCGGGCTAAGAATAGCAAAAAACAAATAATATCAACAAGGAACTTACAATGCACAATGCAATAGCAATCATACCCGCTCGGTACGCATCAACACGCTTTCCGGGCAAACCTCTCTGCGACATCAACGGAAAAACACTCATCCGCAGAGTCTATGAACAAGCAAAAAAAGCACAAAACATCAGACGGGTCATCATAGCAACCGATGACCCACGCATAGAACAAGAATGTCAAGCCATAGGAGCAGAATACATACTCACTGACCCCGCGCTACCCTCCGGCACCGACCGCATAGCACAAGCATATCAACGTCTTGGGGACGCAGCAGACTTCGTGCTCAATGTCCAGGGAGACGAACCCATCGTTCCCCCCCAACTGCTCGACGACCTCGTCGCCGCGGCATATGCAAACAACAGCCATATCACCACGCCCATCACACCCATACGCACAACACAAGAACTACTCAACCCCACCATAGTCACGGTGGCAATGAACCAACACCAACAAGCACTCTACTTCTCACGAAGCCCCATCCCCCACCTGCAAGGCAAGCCAATAGACCAATGGCTGGACAATCAGCAATACTGGAAACACATAGGGCTTTACTGTTACAAAGCGGAAATGCTCCGAACATTCGCCGAGCTGCCCCCATCGCCCTTAGAAAAAAGCGAATCCTTAGAACAGCTGCGCCTACTCGAAAACGGAGCCATCATCCATTGCGTCAAAACAAATGCAACACTCATAGCAGTGGACACACCCGACGATGCACAAAAAGTACGCGATTATTTACACAGCAATTCTTTGGAATAATTATCCGCAACACGCATACAAGAGATTTCTTGTAAATTTGCAGAAAACATTTCATAGATTTAGTTCAGACAAAGCATTATTCACAATTCACAATCACTTCCATGAATATACACACATTGCAATTTGTAAATAAAACCGATGGCTGGGAAATACAAAAAATGTCTTTCCAACAATTAAATTTACTCGTAGGTGCTTCCGGTGTGGGCAAAACACAAATACTACAAGCAATAAATACTCTCAAACGCATTGCAGATGGAACATCATTCAGCGGCATACAATGGAAAATAGAATTTAGCACAGACAACGGTGATGAATATCTATGGGAAGGTGAATCTGAAGATACAAAGATGTCTTTACAATATTTTGATCTAGAAAGAAAAGAAAACAAAGTAAATTTACAATATGAAAAGATACATAAAAATGGCACTTTAATATTAGAAAGATCTCATGAGAAAATTAAATTCAATAATTACGAAATTCCAAAACTCACCTTGGATACAAGTATAGTAACACTGCTAAAAGAAGAAGAACTCATCAAACCCATATATAATAATTTTGAAAAAATAATTCATACGGACAACATACTCCCATACAATGTGCGTTCCGAAGTTGGAATTATACCAATATCAATGGCATCTTTGAGCACTGTAAACACCTTGGAAGAGATTCAAAGTACGTATTTAAATCCTGAGATGAAACTGTATATCGCTTATCATAAACACAGACAAACTTTTGATACAATAAAGGAAAAATTTTGTACAATATTTCCTCAAATAGAAGATATAAAAATTGATAGAATACAAAACATTGAGTACAATGCTCCCATTGAATTTCAGAAAAACGTCTTTATCCAAATCAAACATAAAAATTCTGATAAATGGATACCAAGCGTGAGTATGTCATCAGGTATGTATCGTACCTTACTCTTACTCAGCGAAATATATCTTTCTGCCGATGGTTCTGTTATACTCATAGATGAATTTGAAAATTCCCTCGGCATAAATTGCATAGGAGAAATCACCGATGAAATACTACTTTCCGACCGCAATGTACAATGCATCATCACAAGTCATCATCCCTACATTATCAACAAAATAGAATTTCAATACTGGAAATTACTCACAAGAAATGGAGGCACTATCAAAGCGCATGATATTACCAAAAAGCTTAGTGAAAAATCACGGCACGAACGTTTTATGCAACTCATACAGCTTGAAGAATATGAAACAGGGCTTGAAGAAGTACTATGAATATTTATTTTCTTGTCGAAGGTTCAGAAACTGAAACCAAAGTCTATCCGAAATGGTTAGGACATTTATTGCCATCATTTGAGAGAGTACATACTGCCTCTCAAGCAACATCAAACAATTACTATCTATTTTCAGGTAAAGGTTATTATCGGCTATTGGGTACTGTCTTAGATAATTCCATAGAAGATATTATTCTTACTAATAATTTTGATTATTTGGTTATCTGCGTTGATGCAGATAATCGTACCGTAGAAGAAACTATCAGCGAAGTACAAACAAGGATTGAGGAAATAAAAGAAAAAATGAAGTATACAACAGAGTCGAACGAAAAGATTCCGTTGGAATTACCTGAACGCACTTCATTAAAAATAATTGTACAAAACAGATGTATAGAAACATGGTTTCTGGGCAATAGGGAAATGTATTCAGATAATCCCAAACAAAAACAATTAAAGAAATATTCTTCGCTTTATAATGTCAAAGAGTTAGACCCGGAGCGTATGCCTTCATATGAATCAAATCTCAATGTTTCTAAGTTTCATAAAAAGTATTTGGAATTAATGTTTATTGAAAAGAAAGAACGTTATCTAAAACATAGAACACATATCGTCGGCAGTAAAATGTATCTCGACCAATTAATTAAACGACAAGAAGAAACAAATCATCTGCAATCGTTCAAAACATTGATTGATTTTTGCCGAACAGTGGCGCAACAATCCCAAACTACTACCCAACAGTAAATAATTTCCGCTTTTACGGCGCTATATCCCCCTCACCCTTTTCCGAAGTAGTTTCCTTTGGTGCGGGCGTGGGTTTGCGCTTTTCATTATAGATCACATAATCGGCATATTTCGACGGATTGGTCTCAGACCACAACATTTTTCCAATAGTGCAAAAACCAACCATTTTGGCATAGACATCGTTCAGCGCATCCGCACGAGTAAGCGTTTTTTCCATGCGCTCACGCTGCATATCCGTCACCGCATCCGCCAAAACACGCAACTCTGCACGCGCCGACGCAAGGGCATCCACCATGGGTTGCGTCAGACCAAATGCCGATAATGCCGCAAGATTTTCCGACAATACCGCCACCGCATTCTGACAACTGTCTAAGAGTTCCGAAGCATTCTTTTGTGCCAAGTTATGGCAATCCATAATGCCGACGAAGGGCGTTTGTGCACCAAAACACAGCCGCACTCGCACCACCATGCCCTCTAATTGCGCACGAATCTGCTCTTGTTTTTTATCACGCGCCGCCACCGCTTCGGACACATACCAACGGCTGATCACATCATTCGGAAGGGCATCCGCCGCCGCTATTGCCGCCGCAAAATCCTGCCTTTGTTGGGCTGTCACGCCATAGCTTTCCAAGAGAACGGCATCGCGCTCCATCGCCGTGAACACTCCCCGCGCTTTGCTCATCATCTGCTCGGCTGACAATCGAAAATGAAATATTCGCATGGTTTGTACCCTTTCTGTTTGGTGTTACTCTGTGAAAAATATATGCTCTACTTTGTCGGTGAACCATTGCCGCATTGCATGGTCTGTCCTTTCTTTTACCAATCAAACAGCAGACTCCGCAAACTCGCACTTTTGCGCAATAGCCATGACTTTGCCCTTGAGCAATGTGTAATAGCATGATAAGAATATCTCTTAACCATGAATATCCCTCCAATATCCCACCAATAAACTATGATTTCAGTGTTGATAAAGCCAATATAGCTCCGTAAAATGCATACTCCGATTGCCAAACGTGCCCAAATGTAAGTCGAAGCGGCACTTTGGCGATGTCAATATACACAATAGCGGTTCGTATGGACTTATATGCCTGTTGAACAGTACCATTTGCATCAATTAATGGCTGTTTCGAGATTTATTATTTGTAATTATTCATCTATTGTTTGTTGTTTTTGGTACAATAATAGCAATTTTTTGAATATATAGGATCATTTGTGGTTCAGACGAACTGTGTCCATAATTATAGATACTGCGTCTTTAATAATATAAACTTGGTATATCATGGTGAATACTGCGTCTTTTAATATAGTTACTGCGTCCTTGATTTTATATAGTGCGTATATAGATATAGTTACTACTTCTTTAATATTTTTTACTGTTTTATTGATAGTATATGCTGCGTCTTTGGCTTTATATACTGCGTCTTTAATACTAAACACTCAACATAACTCACGTAATCGTATATATTACATGGTGTTCATAGAGTGTTTAAGATGATATTGACAGTGAATGATATGAGTAATTGATCAGGGATTTCGATGAAAACGAAAAAAACCCCAATTGTGTGAGAATTGAGGTTTTATGTGTTTGTACAAAGGGCGTAACAGTTAGTTTTTGAGCGCTTCAGCTCCGCCAACTATTTCGAGCATTTCTTTAGTGATTGCCGCTTGTCGAAGATTGTTGAATTTGAGTTGAAGAGCTTTTGTAAGGTCTTTGGAATTTTTGGTTGCTGCTTCCATAGCGACCATACGCGCTGCGTTTTCGGCTGCGTTTGAATCGAGAAGCGAGCGCCATAGTTGATTTGTGAGGTATTTTGGTAAGAGTATGTCCATAATATCACCTCGCGACGGCTCGAAGATATAGTCAGATTGCTCCCCTGCTCCGGCAGATTTGGTTTGTTGTTGATTTTTGCGTTCGATAGGTAAAAGTTGTTCTGTTGTTACTTCTTGCCTCATGACGGAACGGAATTGATTACCGATAACTTCTACGCGGTCGAATTTTTCTTCTGAGAATCCATTAAGGACGATTTCGGCAAGTTCTTGGGCGGTATCGAAACGTAATTTTTGGAAAATATCGGGGAAAGCCGCAAGTACGGTTAAATTTTGCCTTTGGAAGAATTGTACGGCACGCTTACCGACAGCAATAACGGACACATTAGCGTCGGGAAATTCTTGTCGGATGCCCGTTTTAACCCTTTGAGCAGCAATGCGCAAGACATTGGTATTGAAGCTGCCGCATAAGCCACGGTCGGAACTGATGACGATAACAGCGACCGAACGTATTTTTTGCGGGCGACGCAATAAGGGATGATAATAGTCCTCTTCGACGGAGGAAGCAAGATTGCCGAGAATCTCGGAGAGTTTTTTGGAATAAGGGCGCGCCGCTAAGATAGCTTCTTGAGCACGACGGAGCTTAGCCGCCGCCACCATACGCATAGCGGAGGTTATTTTGGAGGTGTTTTTAATAGCTACGATGCGCTGTTTTATGTCTCTGAGAGTTGCCATAGTCTTAAAGAAAAGAAAAGATTTACCAATATTGCCAAGAGTTGTCAAGATGTTGGCGCACATAATCATGCACCGCGTCTTCGAGTGAGCTGAATTGTGTTAGAGGGAAGCTTTTGATAACGGAGGTCATGTCAGCTTCTGTAAAGTTTTGATATTGCGATTGGAGCGATTGAGGCATTTCGACGTATTCTATGTTTGGCTCGATGCCTGTGGCATTAAATACAGCGTTGGCTAAATCGTTCCAAGAACGCGCTTTGCCGGTTCCAAGATTGTAGAGTCCGAAAATGTTACGATTGTTAATCCAATGCCAGATAAGATTGCAACAATCTTTGACATAGACAAAATCTCTCATTTGCCCACCGTCATTATAGTCGGGAGTGGTTGTTTTGAAGAGTTTGACTTTCCCCGATTGCTTGATTTGGTTGTAAGATTTGAAAATCATACTTGCCATATCGTTTTTGTGGTATTCATTTGGACCAAAGACATTGAAAAATTTGATTCCGAGAATACTATCAAGAATGTGCATATCATTCGCCCATTGATCGAAGAGTTGCTTGGAGTATCCATACATATTGAGCGGGCGCAAGCCATATACCAACGAATCGGAGTAGCCTTTTTCACCAAGTCCATAGGTAGCCGCGCTTGAGGCATAGATAAATCTGATGTCATTATCGAGCGCATGAACAGCGAGGTCACGGGTATAGTGAAAGTTGTTAGAAAGCAGTAAGTCGGCGTTTCTTTCGGTGGTTGAGGTTGTGGCTCCAAGATGTACGATAGTTTCGATAGCGTTATCGAAATCTCCTTGCTGAAGCTCTTCAAGGAATTGCTTTGGGTGAATGATGTCAGTAAATCTTTTTCCGACAAGGTTTTTCCATTTATCGCCATTCTCCAAATAGTCAACGACGAGAACGTCAAACACGCCCTCGTCGTTAAGTTTTTTGAGTAAGCAACTACCGATGAAACCGGCTGCACCTGTGATGACAATCATGGAACCATGCTCGATGAAAGTGTTACTTATTTAGGTAAAGAAGCTTTGAATTTAGCCGCGAATGATTCTAAGGCATTTTTGAGTGCCGTAGCAGTTTCGGGTATCAATTCTTTGTGCTCGGCTATTGAAGATAAGACATTTCTGTGCCCAAGTTCAAGGAAATTCATGTATTCTTCTTCGAATTGTTTCAGTTTATTGAGCGGCACATCGTCAATGACGCCGCTGGTAGCTGCAATAATCAAGCACACCTGTTTTTCAACGGGGATTGGGCTGAATTGGGGTTGTTTCAAAATTTCTGTTAAGATTTGCCCACGTAAAAGTTGTTGTTGTGTTGATTTATCTAAGTCAGAGCCGAATTTGGCAAAGGCTTCGAGTTCTCGGAACATAGCAAGCTCGAGTTTGAGTGGACCTGCAACCTTTTTCATAGCTTTAATCTGAGCACTGCCACCAACACGCGAAACGGAGATACCAACATTCAAGGCAGGACGAATACCTGCATTGAAGAGATTAGATTCGAGATAAATCTGACCATCAGTAATTGAAATTACGTTTGTCGGGATATAGGCGGAAACATCACCGGCTTGCGTTTCAATAACGGGAAGCGCAGTTAGAGAACCTCCACCGAGTTCTTTTGATAATTTAGAAGCTCGTTCAAGTAAACGACTATGGAGGTAGAAAATATCACCCGGATATGCTTCACGTCCCGGCGGGCGACGCAATAAAAGCGACACTTGGCGATATGCAGCAGCTTGTTTGGTCAAATCATCATAAATAATGAGCGCATGACGACCGGAATCGCGGAAGTATTCACCCATGGATGTACCACAATATGGCGCTATGAACTGTAAAGGAGCGGGATCGGATGCATTTGCAGCAACGATGATAGTATATTCCAAAGCTCCTTGTTCTTCAAGAGTCGCCACCACATTTGCAACAGTGGAACCTTTTTGTCCGATAGCAACATAGATACAAAAGACTGGTTCGATCCCTTGTTTTTTTGCTTCTTCAGTGTGTGTATATTTCTGGTTGATAATTGTGTCAATGGCAACGACAGTTTTACCTGTCGAACGATCACCGATGATAAGTTCACGTTGTCCTCGACCAATGGGAATGAGTGCGTCAATAGCTTTTATACCGGTTTGCAGCGGCTGATTAACAGGGCTACGTTCGATAACACCAAGGGCTTTTCTTTCAATTGGCAGTGAGTGAGGTGTGTTGATAGCACCTTTGCCATCAACAGGCAAACCAAGTGGGTTGACGACGCGACCCAGCATAGCTTCGCCTACGGGAACTGAAGCAATACGACCTGTACGACGGACAGTATCTCCTTCTTTTACCAAGCGGTCATCACCGAACAACACCACCCCGATATTATCTTCTTCGAGATTAAGTGCCATACCGACGACGCCATTTGGGAACTCAACAAGTTCGGATGCCATGACCTTTGTAAGACCATAAACACGTGCGACACCGTCTCCAACTTGAAGAACAGTCCCCACTTCATAAATATCAACATCTTTTTCGTAGCCGGAAAGCTGCCGACGTAAAATCGCACTTATTTCCTCGGGACGAATTTCTGCCATTGTATTACCTTCGTAGAATTGTTATCGTAGAATTTTATTGATTACTATGTTGGATGTCATTTTCAGAGAGCAGCAATTTTCGCCCTGACCTCAGTTGACATTTCTGAACCGGCTAATTGCGAATACAATGCCGAAAGTTGAGACAATATGCTACCATCGTAACACATATCGTTCACCTGTATTTTTAAGCCACCAATCAAAGATTTGTTTACTTTGAAAATTGGTTCTATTTTTTTTCCTGTGATTGAAGCCATAGAGGCTACCACGTTTTCACGAATGTCAGAACTCAACGCAGTTGCTGACTCAACCACAACATTCAAAATTGCACGTGCTTCATTATACACTTCTTCAAACATAGAAATTGCCTCTTGCAGAAAAGCTTCTCTACCTTTGCTGTTGAGAAACGAGAGGAAATCCATAGTCAAAGGAGAAATATTAGAAGCAAATACTTCACGCAGAACTTCTGTTTTTACTGCCTTGCGAATAACCGGACTACTAAGCATTACTCGTAAATCTTTCGACTCGGCAATGATTTTCTGAACGTATCGGAGGTCTGAGAGCACTGTTTCGGTTGCACCGGATTGCTCAGCGTTTCTAAAAAGTGCAACACTGTACCGCTTCACTATTCTTGAATGAGCCATAATAGTCTTAAATCATGTATAGTTTATCAATTTCTCGAAACTTTGTCTATATATTGAAGAACAAGCGCTTTATGCTTATTTTCGTCAAGCGTTTCGGAGAGCATTTTTCCAGTTGCCGCAACCACTAAAGTAGCCATTTCAGCGCGAATTGTTTGTAAAGCAAGCTCTTTCTCACGTTCAATTTCACGAACAGCTTGATCAAGTTTTTCTTTTTTAACTTTTTCCGCTTGTTCTTGAGCTTGGCGAACGATAGTTTCTGCTTGAATTTTACCTTGTTTTACTAATTCCATCATTTCATGTTGCGCCGAACCTAATTTTTCTTGACTTTCGTGGAGCAACTTTTGGGCATCTGCATGG
>JAYRWZ010000497.1:0-1585 GCA_041917875.1 Chloroflexota bacterium
GTGCTCATTATTGCGGGCGCGGGAAGCGGAAAAACTAGAGTTCTTACATTCAGGGTTGCTCATCTGATACAAAAAGGAGTGCCACCGCAATCAATTCTTGCTTTAACATTTACCAATAAAGCGGCATCGGAAATGAAATCGCGCATCTCGGCACTTGTTGATCCCTTATTGGCAAAAAAAGTATGGGCTGGTACATTTCACTCGATTTTTGCACGTATTTTACGCATTGAAGCAGAATTAATAGGTTATGACTCAACATTTTCCATTTACGATGCCGACGATTCTTTGAGTATAGTGCGCGCTTGTATGAATTATGCAGGAGTTTCGACACAACAAATAACGGCGCAAACTATTCGCGGCAAAATATCGAGTGCTAAAAATCAAATGATAGGGTGGCAACAGTTTGCGGCTGATGCGGCTTCAATCAATGATCGGCTGACTGCAAAAGTGTATCAAGAATATGAAAAAAGATTAAAAGCGAATAATGCAATGGATTTTGATGATATTTTGTTGTCAATGATTCATGTGTTGCGACTCTTTCCTGATGTGCGTGATAAATATAATGACCGATTTCGATATGTGATGGTGGACGAATATCAAGATACCAACAGAGCGCAATACACAGCAATAAGACTCTTGACGGAAAAATATTCAAATATCTGTGTTGTGGGCGATGATGCTCAAAGTATTTACAGGTGGCGAGGGGCAGATATTCGAAATATACTAGAATTTCAAAAAGATTATCCCGATGTTCAAACTATTCGTCTGGAGCAAAATTATCGTTCAACCAAAACCATTCTGGAAGCTGCTAACGGTGTCATAAAAAACAATCGAAAACAACTGAAAAAAACTATATGGACAGATAATCAAGATGGCGATTTAATCACAATTATGCCGTCCGAAACGGAGCGGGACGAAGCTGAAATGATTGCCAACTCCATTCAATCAGAGATTCGCCGTCATAATTATGACTACAAAGATTTTGCAGTACTCTATCGAACCAATGCTCAGTCACAACCATTAGAAGAATCTTTTCGGCGCAATGCTTTGCCCTATACAATTATAGGAGGTATGTCATTTTATAAAAGAAAAGAAGTCAAGGATACAATGGCATATTTACGATTATTGATTAATAATCGCGATACTGAAAGCGTAGAAAGAGTATTAAATGTTCCTCCTCGAGGCATAGGCGACACATCATTGAAGAAAATTGAAGAATATGCAGCAATACAAAGTCTTTCTTTATATGAAGCATTGACCGAAAGCAATGCTATACCCTCCTTACAACCGCGAACAAAAAAATCGGTCATAGGATTTATTACAATTATTGAAAAATATCGCGAATTGCTCGGTGAATTACCCTTAGTGGATGTCGTACAAACGTATATCGAAGCAACCGGAATAATGCGAATGTACAGCGATGAAGGAACGGAAGAAGCCCAAGACCGACTGAGAAATATAGAACAAATAATGGCAACAGTGGCGGAATATGCGGAAGAAGAAGAAGAACCGACATTGGAAGGGTTTTTGCAGCAATTTTCATTAATGACAGACGCTGATGATACCGATTTATCGAAAAATTCTA
>JAYRWZ010000498.1:0-2367 GCA_041917875.1 Chloroflexota bacterium
ATCGTCCGGATATATTGAAATTGACGGAGTAAATATTGCTGCCATTCCATTGGAACAATTGCGCCGCTCAATGGCAATAATTCCGCAAGATCCGACTTTATTCATTGGAACTGTACGCAGTAATCTTGATCGTTTCGGTATTGCAGATGACAAAGCGGTGCAGCGTGCACTCGAGCGTGTACATTTATGGGAAACCATAGAAACCATGGGCGGGATTTATGCGCCGGTGCAAGAAAACGGCTATAATTTCAGCCAGGGTCAAAGGCAATTATTATGCTTGGCGCGTGCTATTCTAACGGATGCTCGGATTATAGTTATGGACGAAGCCACAGCAAGTGTGGATGTAAAAACAGATGCTATTATTCAGCAAACCATTCGCGAGGAATTTGTCGGTGTTACGATGCTTATTATTGCTCACCGCCCTTCATCAATATCCGATTGTGACCATATTATAGAATTGCGCGATGGCACTATAGTCCGCAATGAAAATCACAGGCAATTGTCAGTATAATATATAATCAGGGACGGATACATGTCCGTCCCTTTTTTATATCAATTTCAAGTATATGCAACAAATCCAAGCCCTGCATTTACCAATATGGATGCTCAGTCATAAGATGGAATCTTGTTAGTATAGCAATTTTGTCCAATCATCAAGTTGCTCATTAAAAAAAATCCCTAAACATATTTCCCATCGCATTTGGTTTATATAAAGTGATATGCAATAATCTGAGGAATAAAAGAAGACATATAAATATGTTGTCGTGTTCTATAATATATTACACACTCATGTCGTTTAATTTATTTCCCTTGAAACACAGCCGGTCTTTTTTCCAAAAAAGCTTTTGTACCTTCATAAAAATCATCGGTTCCGCATATTGTACCAAATGTTTTTGCCTCGAATTCCATGCCTTCTTGTTCGGTCATATCAACAACGGCAATAATACAATCCAGTGCGGCATTGACGGCAAGAGGAGCTTTTGAAACAACTGTTTTGACAAATTTTTCTGTCTCTTCCATCAAATGCTCTTGTGAAAATACGGCATTGACTAAACCGATAGTGCGTGCTTCATCAGCGCCGATAATATTTCCGGAGAGAATAAGTTCAGCAGATTTTGCTGTTCCTACTAAACGTGTGAGTCGTTGTGTGCCGCCATAACCGGGAATAATACCTAAATTTACTTCCGGCTGACCAAACTTGGCATTCTCAGAACAATAACGGATATGACAAGCTAACGCAAGCTCACATCCGCCCCCAAGGGCAAAGCCATTCACCGCAGCAATGACGGGTTTTCCCAATTTCTCGATGGAGGTAAATACTTCCTGTCCCTTACCTGCAAATATTGCTCCCGTGGCGGTATCGCATGTATGTAATTGCGCTATGTCCGCACCGGCGGCAAATGCCTTGGGTCCTGCGCCGGTGATGATGACGGCACGGATGTCCGCATCTTCTTTGATGGCGTTGACAGCAGAATATAATTCTTCGAGAAGAGTGGCATTGAGCGCATTCAACTTATCGGGACGATTAAGAGTAATAATGCTGTAATTCTCTTTTTTTTCGACACTTATCGTTTGATAGTTCATATAATTTTTTGACAATATGAATGAAAAAAGAATGAAATTATGGCGCAATTTACGATGTTTGGCATTGATTATTGCTCAAGACGATGACTGCTAATGGGCAAGCATTGTCCGGCTATGGCGTATTTTTGCATAAAAAATAGGAATCTATGAAACAATTATATGTGATACGTCATGCCAAATCGGATTGGAGCAATCCCGAATGGACTGATTTCAGTCGCCCGCTCAATCAACGCGGTTTGCATGCAGCACCAAAGATGGGCGCATATTTGAAATCTTTACATATAGTGCCGGATATTGTCTATTCAAGTGATGCAAATCGTGCTTTGACCACAGCACGCTGCCTTGCCGAAAAAGTCGGTTATGATACTAATGCCATCATACAAAATCATGCTTTATATGAAAGCACACTTGCTCAATATTTATCGGTTATTACAGCTATTAACGATATTCATTCTACGGCATGGATCGTTGGTCATAATCCCATTCAAACATTATTGGTGCAATATTGTACCGATGCGCCAATCTCACATTTACCCACATGCGCAGTGGCACATATCGAATTTGACATTCCTTCGTGGAACATGGTGTCGCGTTCATTGGGAAATTTGCGCAATATTTATACACCGAAAACATTATGGGGCGATGATGATTAAAGGAATCACAATATGAGCGCACCCGATATAAAAAATTTGAATTATCATATACTTGTTTGCGAGGGCAAATCATGCACCAAACATGGCAGTGAAACACTATGGTATATTTTAAAAGAAAAATTAAACGGAA
>JAYRWZ010000499.1:0-2634 GCA_041917875.1 Chloroflexota bacterium
ATTTCTTTGGCATGGAACTTATCGAAAAAAAAATTAAAATCAACCCAAATATTGATTCTTTACTGCTTTTGGGCTATAATGATTCCAATATATCAGAATTGGAAAAAAGGTTCGGAGCAAGCATTGCCGTACGCGGCGATACTATCACAATACGCGGAGAAAATAATGAAATCAAGATGATAGAACGCATCCTTGATGAATTCCAGTATATCATAAAGACTAAAGGCGAACTTAGCAATGATCAAGTAGCAAATGTGATAGAAATGGCTGCTGATACTCGCACACAGTTTGTTCGTAATGAATCGGCAGCTATGGCCGCATCAACTGTGCCGTCAGAAGGGGTTATCTACACCGGAAAAAAATGGAATATTGTTGCAAAAACACCGTCGCAAAAAGAGTATTGGCGGCAGGTGCAAAAAAATGATATTGTATTTTCTATTGGTCCAGCCGGTACAGGTAAAACTTTTTTGGCTGTTGCAATGGCTTTAGCTGCTCTGAAAAACAATGAGGTAAGCCGAGTAGTATTATCGCGACCGGCTGTAGAAGCCGGCGAATCACTTGGCTTTTTGCCCGGTGATCTTAATGAAAAGGTCGTACCGTATTTGCGACCGCTATTGGATGCCCTCGGAGATATGCTCTTACCGGAAAAATTAAAATCAATGACAGAAAAAGGAATTATCGAAATCGTTCCGCTTGCTTATATGCGTGGTCGAACTCTCAATGATTCGTTTATTATTCTTGATGAAGCTCAAAATGCAACTTCGACACAAATGAAAATGTTTTTGACGCGCTTAGGAAAAAATTCTAAAGCTATTGTCACCGGTGACATTACACAAACAGATTTGCCTCGATCAACAATGTCCGGTCTGGTGCATATTCAGTCAATATTGCAAGGGATTGAGGGAATTGGTTTTGTGTACTTTGATAAATCGGATGTTGTTCGCCACAGATTGGTAGCAGCAATCATAGATGCTTATGAAAAAGCAGATGCTAAATCACAAAAATAGAACATTGAACACACAAATCAATACTCATAAATAATTTCACAATGCAATGTTTGTACTGTTCAAAATAGGGTTCTTAGAGTTTACGCTCGTGGACATGGCTGATATTATTATTGTCAGTATGGTCTTTGTTGCCCTGTATCGTTCATTACGCAATACAGTTGCGGTACAGATTCTTTTGGGATTATTAGTTCTGTTAGTTCTTTCCGTTGCGACGGAATCGTTAAATTTTAAGGCATTTAATTGGATATTACGAACCATTACCGATGTGTGGTTAATTGCATTTATTATTCTATTCCAGCCGGAAATTCGTCGAATATTATTATCTGTCACAAGATCACGGCTCTTCCGATTGTTTATACGGCAAAGCATTGCTGAAACTATTGATGAAGTAATAACTGCCACAAAGGATTTGGCGGAAAGACATACCGGTGCATTGATTGTGTTTACGAGGACACAAAATGTAAAAATGACAATTGATACCGGCATTCCTCTTCAAGCTAAAGTTTCCGAAGAATTGTTAATTTCAATATTTAATCCTAAGTCTCCGCTTCATGACGGTGCTGTTATTATTGAAAATCAAATTTTAGTCGCTGCACGATGTGTATTACCATTAAGCACGACAACAAAGTACAATGGTAGAAATTTGGGAACGCGCCATCGGGCTGCATTAGGTATTTCTGAGCAAACCGATGCTGTTATATTGGTTGTTTCTGAAGAAACAGGGCAAATATCTTTAGCGCAAGAAGGACAGTTGTCTATCGGGATACCATTTCATCAATTATCCGAACAATTATCCAAAATGCTCAATGAACAGCAGGTTAGTGCTGCTGCCGGCGTTTAATTTTTTGAATCATAACAAATTTATGCAATCTGTAAAATCAAGTATAATCAGCGAAGAACGCAATAAACTTATTGAACAACTACGATTACGCGGTATAACCGACGAAAATGTGTTGTCAATAATGAATACTTTACCAAGAGAACGATTTGTCGGTAGCGGCTTTGAAAAAAAAGCTTATGAAGATTCGGCATTACCGATTGGGTTGCAACAAACTATTTCTCAGCCCTATACCGTTGCATTTATGACACAAGTGTTGCAAATTCAACCCGGAGAGAAAGTCCTAGAAATAGGTACGGGAAGCGGTTATCAAGCAGCCGTTTTGGCAAAATTAGGTGCCAAAGTTTATACGATTGAAAGGCATTTTGATCTTTACAAACAAGCGCGTCAGATTTTAGCTGACTTGTCAATTCAAGTATTTACACGGCAAGGCGACGGTACGATAGGGTGGAAAGATAATGCCCCATACGATGCTGTTATTGTAACTGCGGGAGCTCCCGATGTGCCGAATAGTTTAGTCGCGCAATTGCGTGTCGGCGGCAGAATGATATTGCCGATAGGAGACGAGAAAACGCAAATGCTTACTTTAGTCAGAAGAATTGACCAAGAACATTACGAGGGTCACAACCTGGGTGAATTTCGATTTGTACCTTTAGTCGGCAAAGAAGGCTGGCAAGAAAAAAAATAATTCAAAAAAATAATCATAAAGTCTTCAACAATTCATAAACAGTATTTACTATGTCACATTATCCTTTTCAAGAAATAGAACATAAATGGCAAAATTATTGG
>JAYRWZ010000500.1:0-3125 GCA_041917875.1 Chloroflexota bacterium
AATTCACCGAGAAATTCGGCGAACGTAAACCACCGGATGGGAATAAACTGAGAAATTCATAATTACATAAAAATGTAATGGCAAGCGTACCTACCCAAAATGTTGGCAATGAATAAAGAGCAAACAAAACAAAGGTAGATAATTTATCAAGAAAATTGCCCTGATGCGTCGCAGAATAGATACCCAATGGAATTGCAATAATATAAGCAAAAAACACGGCGGCAATGTTCATAAATAATGTGACAGGCACACGTTCAATTAATTTTTCAAGCACCGGACGATTATCTTGAAAAGAATCGCCGAAATATGGCACGGACCTTGTTTTCAATGCCGAAAGATTCACTTGACCATTCGCAAATGCTTCGCGGAAATCAAGCATCATCAAATCACCCATCCAAATCACATATTGTTGCCACACAGGTTTGTCCAAATTCCATTGCTTACGAACAAGCTCAATTATCTTGGCATTGATACCCGTCGAACCGCTCATATTACCGTCCGCACCTGCCCCAACTTTCAATGATGCAGGGTCGCCGGGTGCTAAACGACTTATGCTAAACGAGATAAGCGTAATAACAAACAATGTAGGGATAAATAGAAGTATCCGCTTTATGATGTACTCTACCATGTCATACTTTCAAAATGATGCGCAAAGATACGAAAGCATAGACCGTCCGAAAAACCTTGACACTTCTCTTTCTTAGGCAACATCGAAAAATCCATGCCCCGAACCATACTCTGCCAGAAATGCCGCACGCAATTTCTGATGCTCCGGCTTGCGTAAATGAGGGTCTGATTCTATCACCCCAAATGCTTCACGTCGTGCCATTGTTATAATTTCTCCGTCGGATACCAAGTCAGTATAGCGGAACTCGGGCATACCGCTTTGCCGAGTTCCCAAAATATCACCCGGACCACGCAATGTCATATCCACCTCTGCTATCTTGAAACCATCATTGGTATCTTCCATCGTTTTCAAACGCAGCACCGTTGCACGTGCCGCCGACAGCTCCTCAGGTTTTTTGCCTATATGATATCGGAAATGATCTTTTGTTGCTAAAAAACAATACGATTGCTCTGCACCACGCCCCACGCGCCCCCGTAACTGATGTAATTGCGCCAAGCCGAAACGCTCCGCATTTTCAATTAGCATCACTGTGGCATTCGGCACATCTATCCCCACTTCTATCACCGTCGTTGCCACTAATATGTCATATTCACGCTGATAAAATGCTTTCATCACATCATCTTTCTCATACCACAGCATCTGACCATGAAGCAAACCCACTCGAAGGTCGCCGAATACTTCCGTTTGCAAATGCTCATAATGCTCAACCGCCGATTTCAGCTCCATTTTCTCGCTTTGCTCCACCAGAGGATACACTATATATGCCTGACGACCTTTCGCAACTTCTGCACGGATAAACTCAAAATACTGCCGTACATCGCTCTCAAAGATAATCTTCGTCCGTATCGGCTTACGGTTTTTGGGCAATTCATTGATAATGGAAACATCCAAATCACCATAAAGTGTCATGCTCAAAGTGCGCGGTATCGGCGTTGCCGACATCACCAATATATGCGGCACCAAACGCTCTTCTCCATGAGAATCCATAGCCATAGAACGTAACTTTGCCCTTTGCATCACACCAAAACGATGCTGCTCATCAATGACAATAAGACCTATCTTATGATAAGCCAAACTTGATTCATTCTTCGAGGTCATTCCGCCGAACAAAGCATGAGTTCCCACCACTATATGCGCCCGCCCCGAAGCAATTTCCTCTTGCACCGAAGCACGCACTTTCTTCTTCTGACCGCCCACAAGCTGCACCACATTGACGCCCAATCCCTCGAATAATGCCGAAATACCCCGATAATGCTGCTCCGCCAATATTTCCGTCGGTGCCATAATTAAAGTCTGAAAACCTGATTCTACCGCCATCAACATCGCAAACACCGAGACAATGGTTTTCCCCGACCCGACATCGCCCTGCAATAAACGGTTCATCGGTTTGCCCGAACGGAAATCAGCCGCTATCTCATTGAGCACACGCTTTTGTGCCGAGGTCAATTCAAAAGGCAATCGTTCCAATAAAGTACGTGCCTTTGTGCTGCGCGGCTCTATCATCACGCTGCGCTCTTGCACACGAGTTCCCCGCCGACGCAATGCCAAAATCATCTCGAAAAAAAACAACTCCTCAAATTTCAAACGTCGCTTAGCCCAGCCAATTTCACGCAAATTTGTCGGCGCATGCAAGGCAGCAAATGCACGCCCAAGCTCCGGCAGATCATAACGACGCAACATCTCCGCAGGAAAACATTCTTCGATCTTGTCCCCATCATTATCCAAAGCTGTCAAAGCTAATCGCCGCAATAATGCCATCCATATACCCGCCCCTTTCAGCTCTTTGGTCATAGGATATTGCGGCACTATCACCCCCTTGGCAAACAGCTCCTCGTCCTCATCGTTCACGCGCTCTATGGTAGGATGATGGAATTGTAATTTTCGAAATCGTTCCTCGAACTCGGGGTTTCCTGAAATCACATAAGTGCCGTCTTGCTGCAAAACTTTCTCATAATAGCCCACCTGCTGAAAAAATACAAGCTCCGCCGCCTGTGGCGAATCGTCACGCACGGTCACTATCAACATCTTACGACCGCCCGCAAATTCCTGACGGCGAATGGCATGAACACGCACGATGGCTGTGGCTTCACGACGATATTGCACCTCTGACACTATATCATCCGGTTTCAACTCCGAAAACAAAGTCTGCTTACGACAACGTTCCGCCAAAGAAGCAAGGGAAAAAATCGAACTTCTGTCTAAATATGCACGCGGCACATAACGCAGCAAATCCAGAGTAGTGTGAATACCAAGCCCTATAAACGCTTCCGCACGCTTCGGACCCACTCCCTTCAAAAACTGTATCGGCGTAAACGTTTTTTCCACTGCCTCATTCCTCATTAAGAACCAACCCTTGCAAAATTACCACATTTATTGTACTGTGTATAACTCTATTCTATAAAGTAGCTGATGATGAAAGCATGAATAAAACAGTTGAAACAATAGTTGCCAGATAATACATCAATAATTTCTATTTCACTCCTACGGAGCGTAATAT
>JAYRWZ010000501.1:0-2583 GCA_041917875.1 Chloroflexota bacterium
AATATTTGCCACATATCGAGCTCTTTTTTGAGAAAGAGCTTTATTAGCCGATGCACTACCTCGGGAATCCGTATGTGCATAAATTTCAATCATTTTATCGGGTTTATCATTAAGGATTTTTACTATTTGCATAAATGTGTCATCAAAACCGTCCTCTGTGGCACTGCTATTTGGTTTAAATATAGCTATTTCGTAGCGACGTTTCTCTTCGATTTGTTGAGGTTCCGGGAAATAGCTTTTCATAGTCTTCAACTCCTTCGTAGCATCCGGTAATGTCACTAATGTGACGTCGGTTCTTAATGTACTTTTGGTTGTTGTATAGGTTATGATATAATGAACCTTTAAAAATCGGTAAATATCTTCATAAATATTGGGTAATTCATCTGAGCTTGCAGGAAAGTATGATTTACCTCCTGTTTGTTGTGCAATTGATTCCAATATTCTTCTATCAGCATCAGCATATCCGATGATAAAAATTGTCACATTTTCTTTACGTGCCATATTGATGACATCGTCCGCACTTTCTAAAAATGAACTATTGTCTATACCGTCGGTAAACAGAATGGCTACTTTTTGGATATCGGGAGCGTTTGGTAGTGTTTGTAAACTCGATTTTGCAGCAGAGTAAGCGGCAGAGTAAAAGGCAGTGTACCTACCTAATGATGAAAAAGGGATAATAGATGAGATATCACTCGGATTTTGAGTAAAATTAATACTTTTCCTTATACGATCGTCAAACTGTATAACTGAATAAAAGTCTTTCGCAGGTCTGATATACTGAACTGATGTTTGTAGTGCTTTCTCAAGATTATCAATGTCGTTTACCATTGAACCTGAATAATCTGCTACAAGCACAGACGCAAAAGCAGGAGCATCTTCACTACGAACTTCTTCGACGGCAAATGAGGAAATTGTCTCTGACTTGTCCTTTCTTTGTTCGATGATTGATTTCCAGAATGTCTTGTTTTGATAATTATAAGGCGGTGCCAGATTTGCTACATGATTGCCAAATTGGTCTTGAACAGTACAATAGAGTCGAACCTGTTTAGGATAACCTTGTATATCAATAGTGTTAATGGCAACACGCAGTTGGGATTTGTCTTTCACATTTTGATAATTGACAGTGCCTTTAAGGTAGCGAGATTCCGTCGAATTTTTTTCTTCCACAATTGGTTTGGGCGGTGGTACTGTATCCTTAGGTGGTGGCATTTTTACTATAACTGTTGCTGTCTTTCTTTCAACAACAATGTCATCACGAAGAATTTTTAACTCGTAATTACTTGTTCTATTCGGTTTTACACTCTTGTTCTCGCTGATACTTCCTGTAATATTTTTTTTGCTGTCAATAATTATTCCGTTTTCTAGAATCTGTATGAGAGTGTTTTCTGCGTTTTGAACTTCCCATACTAGAAAAGTTGATTGTCCATTTGTTATTTCTTGCGGATTAGAATAAAACGTCGCTGTCGGTGGTTTTACCGTCGAACATGAAACTAAAAAGATCAACAACATTACTCCCAAAAAGTAATGAATACGTTTGTGTAGATACATAACATACCTTTAAAAAAAAATTATTTGTGAAATTATGCGACTCTAATTTGTTATTCCTCTTTTGAAATCAATACTACTTTTAAAAAGCAGTACTTACTAATATTTTCAATTTTATCAATAACTTACTCTAATTTTTCTTTTTTGAGCGATACTACTTTTTTTTGAATATAATATTACACTAATGAAATATACAATATATATTCAACATTTCAAAGTACTTTTGTTATATACGTACTGTTTTTTTACACTTTCAAACTTTACATAAAATGAAGATGCTCTTCATGCAATACGTGCCGCATTAGAAGCGGGGGGGGGGGTGTGCATATTTACGGACGGTTCTAGTACTTGATACTTTAACCCCTGATAATCATGATATTAAAACAGATATCAATATTATCAGACGAGCAGTAGAAGAGCCATTGCGCCAAATTACAGCAAATGCAGGATTAGAATCATCGGTAATAGGTAATCGAGGAAAAAAGGTACAGGTTTGGATTTAATGCGGGCACAGAGGTCTATGAAGACCTTCTTGTTGCAGGCGTTATAGATCCAACGAAAGAATCTCGCGTAGCATTAGAGAATGCAGCATCTGTAGCCAGTTTGTTTATCACCCTTTCAAAAAAGTAGCTTGAGTGCGCTACAATTTATGTAAATCTGACGTTGCATCATATAAATTTTGCAAAGCGGGTATTGTCTCTGCATTTCCACAATTTAACATGTCATTGCAAAATGTTTATATATAAATGTTACTGCAAAATTTCGCACGAGGCAGATACAATCTGTCAATATTTTTTTCAATGTAGTTTTTTTAGTTGCATTCAATATATTTGTACATAATGTCTATGGTGGTAATCTCCACGGTTTCTTCAAGACCTCATGAACCAGATTTTCTCTTTAGGTTTCCCAAACGCTCTATTATTCTTCTGTCAGTCTAAGCCCCTTTCTTTTAATAATTCTTCTAAGTCTTTGCTCATGTCAGGTTTTTTAAGCAGCTTGTAAATAAAGATAATGGGAATTAATATTGGAACTAAGAAT